>NC_011881.1 GCF_000022025.1 Pseudarthrobacter chlorophenolicus A6 | reverse complement strand
GGGCGTCCGCTGGCGCGGCCGGCTGTTGGGTCCAGGGTGTGCCGTCGCAGAGCTCCGGACCCCCTGAACCTGGTGTGTCTACGACGTTTTTTGGCTGCTGTCCTTCGGATTGTACGTGCCCGCTCCGGCCCCTCTAGCCCCTCCTTCGTCGGGGCCTGCGGCCCGGAAATTCTTCTCCGGCGCTCGTTCCTCGCTGATTTCCTCCGAAGATTTTCCGTGCCTTGCCCTGCGGGTAGACGGGACTCCACGGGCACAGCTCCGCAAGCTTCGCCAGCAGCCAAAAAACAACGGGGGGAGAGGGGGGGCTGGCCGGTCACCTTTGGTCGCCCCACTCACCCAACTTCTCGGCAAGAAGGAGCAACACCACATGAACGCAACACCCACGCTTGAAATGCTCGACCCGGCCACCCTGACCGTGGACATCAACGTCCGCAAGGACGCCGCCCTGACCGCTGACTTCGTCGCCAGCATCAAGGAACACGGCGTGATGGAACCGGTGATCGCCCACCGCAAGGACGACAGCACGGTGCACGTCCTGATGGGCCAGCGCCGCACCCGGGCCGCCGTCGAAGCCGGACGGCCCCTCATTCCAGTCCTGCTCATCGACTCGCCCGAGGAAGCCGAGCGCATCGTGACGCAGGTCGTGGAGAACATCCAGCGCGCCGAATTGACCGAAGCGGACGAGGCCGATGCCTACCACCAGCTGTCCCTGATCGGCGTCTCGGCGGCCGCGATCGCCAAGAAGACCGGCCGGACCAAGGACAAGGTCGAAAACGCGCTCAAAGCCAAGGCATCCACCACTGGGACCAAGGCCCTCGAGAGCGGCTACACCCTGGACATGGCCTTGGTGATGACCGAGTTCGAGGGAGACCAGGACGCCATCGAGGAACTCGAATCCGTGATCCGGGACGAGCCGCAGTACTTTGACCACATCGCCCAGAAGCTCCGGGACGACCGGGAATCCAAGGCCCAGCTTGCTGCGCTGATCGAGGAACTTATCGCCCAGGGCAAGGCCATCGTCGAAGACGCAGGGCACTACGCCGACGAGGAGAACCTGTATGTCTCAGCTGCCAAGCGGGCCGACGGGGAACCGGCCACCGACGAGGACGCCAACGCCTACGTGATCAGCACCAACTACCGGGGTGAACACCGGGCCGAGCCTGTCATCTGCGACTGGAAGGAACTGGGCTTCGCCCCCAAGTACGAACGCTACAACGGTGGCGGGACGCAGGCCCAAAAGGGCCCGATGACCGAGGAACAAAAGGCCGAGCGGAAAACCCTGATCGCCAACAACAAGGCCATGGAATCAGCGACCAAGGTCCGCCGCGAGTTCGTCAGAACCCTGCTGGCCCGCAAGCAGGCACCCAAAGGCTGGCAGTACTTCACCGTCCACGCCATCACCCACCACTCCGAAACCGCCAGCGGCTACGACGGGAAGGTCGCCGCTGAAATGGTCGGTGCCAAGGTCGAAGAATCCAACCGGTGGGGATGGAACCCGCTTCGGGACCACGTCGCCAAAACCGAGGCACGGCCCGAGTTCTCACTGATCGCGCTGGTATGCGCAGGGTATGAAAAGACCATCGCCAAGGACTCGTGGCGGTCCCCAAGCCAAACGCACCGGGACTACCTGAACCAGCTGGTCACGTGGGGATACACCCCCAGCGAAGTCGAGAGCATCATCCTCGACGGACAGAAGCCAGCCGAGGACGACGCGGCCGCATAAACACCCTTGCCGGGCGGGAACCCCGCCCGGCAAGACCCCCGGCCACTAACCACGCAAGGGCCGGGAACCTTCCAGAGGTCGGGCGGTCCGCCGCCCAGGGCGAACCACAGCAACCAATCACCAGCGGCGGACCGCCGATCAACGCACCTTTTCCCACGCACCACCAGGTGCCGCGCTACCCAGGGACAACGACGCCCCTGGGCAAGCTGCAGGCACCACCGCCAACATTCAGCTAGGCTGAATCCGTAGATTTCCTTTGCCGAGGAGAACGCAGAAGGGCCGGCTCTTATGAGCCGGCCCTTCTCGTGTCCTCGCAGTGTGATGCCGCTACATCTAAGCCATGAATGTCCTGCGGCGTCAGACCTATAGGGGACGCGGACGGAAGTTCTCTAAGCAATAAGCCAGCGCCGCTTGAAAACCCTGCACTTCAACCGGCTCGGACCTGTGGAGGGACAAAACGTCAAAGACTCCGTGGATGTCTGTCTCCATCATCAGGCCGACCTGCTGATCATCGGTGCGGTAAACGAGCCATTCACGTTCGTCCTGGCGTTTCGCATACCCGGGGAACTTGGGGTTCGTCGACCTTACGGCTTCTTCTGGATTTTCGCTCATGACTTCATGGTGATCCCCGCGACCCCAACTTCAATGAAGGCGACACGCCGGGGTCACAGACACGCTAGGGGGAGCCGTCTTCCATCCAGGGGTCCCAGGCTGGGCTTAGCCCGGGACGTTCCGGGGATCGTTGCCGTAGCTGTTCTTGGAGCTGATCTGGCCGTCCTGGTTCTTGATCACGTGCTCGACTTTGTCCGCCTGGGCCGTTTCCCGGCCGGCAGCCACCGCTTCGTCCTTGGTGCTGTAGCCGGCACCGAAGGCGCGGTCAGTGCCCTCGCGCTTGTTCTTCCACTGGCCGCCTTCGTAGTACGTCTCGATATCGCCCTGAGCCATTCCACACTCCTTCTGCCGTTCCGGATTAACTGACAACTGCCGCGCAGCGCAGACAGAGAAAAGCCCCGCAGCACGAGCACTGGCGGGGCCTCCCTGGCAACCACTCCGCCTGATGGGGGCCAGGCGGAGAAGCTGCAACAAAAGTAATAGAAAGCATGCTTACCTTTCAAGCAGCCACGCCGTAATACCGTCGGCCCAATCGCGGCAAAGTCTCCCATGGTCCAATCCCAACGCCGCCGACGCGCCTACTACCAGGGGCCGGCGTTCTCTCAGCAGGGACGACACCAATTCAATGGGGGGAGTGCATATTTGCGGGGCATCTCATCACGATCGGGTGTTGGCTTTTCAGGCACATGGGGGCTGCGGCCCTGGCGAACCACCGGGGATGACCACAGTCGCCGGCGGTGGCACTCACCATCCGTAACCGATGTCGGCGACCGGGGAAACTACACCTTTGCGTGTAAAAATATGCTCCAAAAATCCCTAGAATAAGCGGGAAAAGCTCTATTCATTCAGTTGAATGATTGGTAAAATTGAGGTAGCAAGTCACCCAGACGAACGAAACTTTTTTGACACGAAACCAGGTGCTGAAAATGACTGCAACACCGGCCGCTTACACGGTCTACACCAAGCCCGACTGCCCCAACTGCGAGAAGACGAAGGACTACTTCGACTCCAAGGGCATCACCTACACGGCCGTGGATATCACCGAAGTGCCGGCAGCGCTGGAGTACATCACCGCCGAATTGGGCTACTCCCAGGCGCCCGTTGTGCAGAACAACTTTGATGACCAGGACCACTGGTCGGGCCTGCGCCGCGACAAGCTCGTCCAGGCGGCCATGAGTCACAAGGCTGCGTGAGGACCGTGACGCCACTGCGCCCGGTCGTCGGGTTCAAACTCAGCCCACGGATCCCGTTGGAGGTGGACCTGTTCCGGCAGGTCAACCCCAGCGGCAGGATTTACCCCGACGTTACGGACCCCTACGTTGTAGAACCCGCCATCGTGGAACCCCTCGATGTGGACCTGTACGAGGGCTACGCCGCCCCGGACCGGGATGGGGATGACGGGTACCTTGAGGCGATCAGCCGCGCCCTGCTCGGGGAGGGCGGGCTCTGGGACGCACACACCGCGAACCAGTACCAACTCAACGACCTCACCCACGATGAACCGGGCGGGACCGACCCGGCGGACGAACCCGCAACAGAGACCGAGAACATCACCAGCACGCGAGGAAAAGGAACCATCATGGCCGGCGAAACCACGATTACCGTCATTGGAAACCTGACATCAGATGCAGAGCTGCGCTTCACTCCGAGTGGGTCGGCCGTCGCGAATTTCACCATCGCTTCCACGCCCAGGACCTTCGACCGTCAGTCTAACGAGTGGAAGGACGGGGAGACGCTTTTCCTCCGTGCCAGTGTCTGGCGGGAAGCAGCTGAGAACGTGACCGAGTCCCTGGCCAAGGGCATGCGCGTGATCGTGACCGGCCGGCTGAAGTCCCGTTCCTACGAAACCAAGGAGGGCGAGAGGCGCACCGTCATAGAGCTGGAGGTGGACGAGATCGGCCCCTCACTCCGCTACGCGAATGCCAAGGTTAACCGCACCCAGCGCACCAGCCAGGGCGGGCAGCCTAGCGGGGCGTCCGGCGGCAACGGCGCCGGCCAGGCTGGGCAGCAGGAGGACCCGTGGGGTCTGCCGACAGCCAGCGCCACCGCCGGCGGCTGGGGCAACAGCCCGAACGGCGAACCGCCCTTCTAGCCGGGAGAGCGTGGACGACTGCTCCCTGCCCGCATGCCGAGGGGCCAAGAACCGGCGGCGCATTGACCGAGGGTAGTAGGAGTAGTAGTTTTGTTACTACTACTCCTACTACCTTTTGAGGACGACGCCGTGAGCCCGAGCGCCAAGGACCGCGTATTTGCTGCTGCCGAGCAGATCAGCGCCGAGCGGCGACCTACCGTGTCCACGGTCCGTCACGCCGCCGGGGTCAGCAACGCGGACGCTACCCGGTACCTGAAGGAATGGAACGAGGAAAAGCTGGCCGCCGGGGGACAGGTGGCCGCGACGCCGCCCGCCCTGCTCGAACAGGCGACCCGGCTCACCGCGGCCGTCTGGGCTGAGGCCTCCACCCAGGCTGCCGCGCGGCACACCGCCGTCGAGACGGCCTGGGCACAGGAACGCAAGGACAAAGACCAGGAAATCGCCGAACTGGTCGCGGACCTGGACAGGGCGGCCGCTGAGAAGGAATCCGCGGCCGCCGAATTTCAAGCCCGAATCACCGGCCTGGAATCCGGAGTGAAGGCTTTGGAGCAGCGGCTGGCCGCCCTGGGTGCAGAGCTCCAAGAAGCACGAGCGGCCGAACGCGCTTCCGCCGCCGCGGCGGCGGAGGCGGAGAGGAAGCTGGCCAGCGCCGAGGCGCGGAGCACCACCTTGGAGAAGGTACACAACGCGTTATTGCAACGCGTCGCCCCCGAGACCAAGGCTCCCGATGCCTAGGAAGAACAAATCCTTCTCGCCCTACTTCACCGAGTCCGACGCCGACCAGGTGCGCGCGGCCGTCCAGGAAGCCGGTCACTTCGAGGGGTACGCGTCCATCACCGACCTGATCGAGGCCGCGACGCTGCGGGAAGTGAAGCGGCTGCAGCGCAAGTACAACGGCGGCAGGAAATGGCCGGGGGTCCCGGCGGGGGAACTCCGCCCCGGGCAGCGCACCCGCGAAGAAATCCGACACCGCAACGAGGGCAGGTAAGCATGCCGAAGTGGAGCAAGGACATTGAGCAGATGCCAGCACCCGAGCCCGGGAAGCCGAGGTTCCCGCGGCTACTGACTCTGGCCCAGATCAGCGAGATCCTGAACGTGGGCATGCCGGCCGTGTACGCGTTGGTTTCATCGGGGGAGCTGCGCGCTTTGCAGCTCACTGGTGGCCGCCGCATGTGGCGTGTCAGTGAGGATGACCTGGCAGCGTACCTGGAGCGCTGCTACCAGGAGACCCGGGAACGCATTGCGACCGGAACCATCACGGCTGAAGCCCTCGACGGCGAGGACTGAAACACTGATCATCGCCTTAATGTCGGTGCCGGGTGAAAGGATCTGACAATGGACTTCGAACACACAGTTCAGGCCTGGACGGTAGGGCAGTTGCGTGAGGCCCTTGCCGGGCTTCCCGATGACCTGCCCATCATCGTCGACGTCGCCGAGGAACTGGGCGGTGACACCGTCCAGGAGCAGGTTGTTATTGATGCTGGTTTTGGTCGCGGAGTCGATGGCCGCGGGGAGCCTTTCGTGGGAAGGGAGTTCCGGATCGGCTGTGAGTTCCCATCGGGAACCTATCTGCAACGCGACCGGTAACGGCGGTGACAGAGTCTTTCCGGGCCTCACAACAATGGATTGGAGCGGCGACAAGCGATGAGCGATGACGGGACGAACTACGTAGCTGGCCTTGCCACGCGCTGGGCTGAAACCGATCCCATGGAGCAGTGGGTGAATGCGGCCCCCAAGGGTGGGCGAACACCGCTGGAGGAGACCATCCGCGAGTACCTGGGCAGCCACAACTCGTTCCCTGACGGCAGTGCCGTTGAAGTTCTACGGGGCGACGGGTCCGGCTGGGAACAGGCCGTCATCGTCGAACGCGTTGGTCTGGATGAATGGACCGTGGAGTACACGGACGGCGAGCAGGCATGGCGCGACCATTCCGAGCTGCGGTCGGCTGACGGGTAAGCGCAGGCCTGCGGAGCGCATCGCGTCCGGGTCGGATTCCGTCGGAGGCGATGCCTTCCGTTGGTGGTTGGAAGATCAAGTCCCAAAGAGCAGACATGAAGGCCGGCAGCGGGTGCCGGCCTTCTTTGTTGTGGCGGATGTTTGTGATGCCGGGTCTGTGCTGTTGGTGCCATTGTTTGGATCACGCGGTACAGCGGTACTTGGTGGTGATGAGCGCCGCCGGGGCAGCTTGTGGTGTCGCCGCCCGTGACCGGGCTGGAAGCCCGCGGGCGCCTGAGAAGCTTCCCCCTTGTTGCCGGATCCTTTCCCCTCGGGTGACCACGCACTTCGAGAGTGTGTCGTCCCTGCTGAAAGAAGCCCGGCCCGGTTCACGGTGGGCCGGGTGCGGTGGTCTTGGCCCATGGGGAAGGTGCCCGTGGGTGAGCCGCGGCGTTTCCAGGCTGTGCACATCCGCCGGTCCCGGTGGTGAGGCTTCCGCCGGTGGTCTCCTGGCGGTTGTGTGCAGCCGGTCAGGCGGGTCCCGTCGTGCACAGGGGTGCGGGAAAAGCCCGTAAGGACTGTAGCTATTGCCGTGCCCCTGTGCGCGAGGGGCTAGTTCTCCGGGATCCCGTTTGTATCGGACGGGCTGGGGGTCTCGGCGGGCTTGGACTGGGCTTTGCGCCGGCGGCCGGCGGCAGCCGGTTCCAGGCCAAGCTTCTTGAGCTCGTCGGCGCTCCAGCCGTCGCGGGTTGCTTTGACGTATGCGCGCTTATCGTCGCGTTCGGCTGCGACCAGTTGCTCCTTCAGGTCGGTGAGGCGTTGCCGCGCCTGGACGAGTTCTTCGACGGATTTGATGCGCGAGTCCAGGAGGGCGCGTGCCTGGCTTTTGGTGGCTTCGATGTTGAGGGACGCCATGGTTGGTGCTGCCTTTCGCGTGGGTGGGTTAGCGGTCGATGGAAGGGCCAGGCCGGTGCGTTGACGCGATCGGCGTGGCGGAGGCCGGGTGGGTGAGGTGCGGTTGGTCGAGCGCTGCCGCCGGGTGCTGTGGAAAGGAGAGTTGGGAGAGCCTGACTGCGGTGTATGCCTGGAGCGTCGGGTGGATGTCTGTGGCTTCGCGGCGCAGTTGCGGGTTGTCCGGTAGCAGGTCGCGGGCGAACGTTTCCATTCGTTCCTCGTGGCGGTTGATGATCTCGGTGAGCGTTACCCGGTCGAAGGCGGCGATGACGTCGGATGCGGACGGGATATCCCGTGCGAGGTCCCGGGCAAGTGCGTGGGTGCGGTCCTTTTCGTGTTCCGGCAGGCACCGTCCGACGGAGTCGGTGAGTTCCGGCAGCAGGGCTTGCTGCCAGTCGGTCAGTGGTGGCCGCTGAGCGTCGGTGTTCGTTTCTGATGAAGCGTTGGTGGGAGTGCGGTCCTGGATGATGGCATTGACGCCGATGTAGTAGCCGTCGTCCGTGAAGTTGGCCCGGGTTCCTGAAAGATGCGCGAGATGGTCGGCGGCGACCTGCCGGATGCTGTTTTCGATGTGGCACGCGCCGCCGTCGAGGGTGTCGTGGGCTGCGGCGATGCATTCGCTGGTCGCCCGGTTGAGTCGCCGGTTCACGGTGAGTTCCAGGTTGATACTTGCGCGCTGGGTTGAATCTGCCGGCCAATAGGCTACGTCCGAAATGGACAGAGCAGGCGTGCCGGGTCCGCCGAATGGCTGGTCTGCAGATGGTTTTTCTGGACGCATTGTCTCCCCCTGGAAAGTGTCGTACCGTGCTTCGACCTTAGCCCGGGACGGGTCAGCCTCACGACCCAACACGCCGAAGACCGTCCACCGCAACCGCGCGGAGCAAGCTATACATTTACACGGGTGTAAATGGGCGTGTCCTGCACGGCTCCTGCGTCGGCGTTTGGCACACTGGCTTTTGGGTCCCCGGGTTTCGGGGTCGCTGCGCTGGGCTTTGAGGGGATTGGGGGAGTGCGTGTCTGACGAGAATGCCGCCCGTTCCCCGTTGTCCAGGCGGCGGCGTGCGAATTCGCCGGCGGGGACGAAGAAGCGCAGGGATGTGTGGGTGACCGCGGAGGAGGAAGCGGCCCTGATTGCGAGGGCGGCGCGGGAGAAGGTCACGGTCCCGAACCTGCTGCTGACCGCGGCACTGAGTGAGGGGTCGGAGACGCCAACGCAGCGGAAAGCTGCGATGGCGGAGCTGATGGCGATCCATACCCTGTTGGCGCGGGTGTCGAACAACGTGAACCAGATCGCCCGGCACGCCAACGCCGGGGACGAGTTCCCGCAGGACGCCAAAGCTGCACTGGCGTATGTGCGCGAGGTGGCGATGCGGATTGACCGGGCGATTGAGGGGCTGATGTAGGGATGATTCCGAACATCACCCGCGGTTCCCGGATGGCCGGGCTGATGGTCTATTTGGTGTCCACGGATGCGGATAAGACGAAGAACGCGCACACGGAACCGCACCTGGTTGCCGGCGACGCGGCGATCATGGCCTGGTACGACGACGGCGTCCTGGACGCCGATGATGCTGCCGCAATTGCCAAGCACCTGGACCAGCCGCGGAAGGCGTTCGGCGTTGAGGTGTTGCAGAAGGATTACCGCTGGGACCCGGTGAAGAAGGAACGCGTCCCGAACGGGCACAAGCACGCTGACGTGTGGCATTGCTCGCTGAGCTTGCGCGCCGAAGAAGGAGCACTCACGGATCAGCGGTGGGGCGACATCGCCAACGACTTCGTCGACGCGATGGGCTTCACCGAGGCCAGCGGAAAGGCCCAGTGCCGGTGGGTAGCGATCAACCACGGCACGAGTGAGAACGGGAACCACCATATCCACATCGCCGTATCCCTGGTAAGGGAAGACGGCACAAAAGCCTCCACCCACGGCGACTACAAAAAGGCGCAGCAGACCTGCCGGGAACTGGAAACCAAGTACGGCCTCGAAGAGCTGTCCAGTGTGCACGCGACCCGTGGTTACGACCGGGCCGAGAAGGCCACCGCGGCACGCGACCAGCGGGAAATGCACCGGGACTCGCTGGCCCGGAAAGTCCGTGCCAGCGCCACCGCTTCGGGCAGTGAAGCAGAGTTCGTCCGGCGCGCCAGGGACACCGGCCTGCTGGTCCGTCCCCGGTACGCGAAGAACACCACCGACGTCATCAGCGGCTACTCCGTTGCCGAACGCCCCAAGCCGGGGGAGCGGCCGATCTGGTTCGGCGGCGGCACCCTCGCCACCGACCTCCGCCTCGGTGCGCTGCGGCAGGAATGGACGGACACCCCGCAGGCTGCGACAGAAGCAGCGGCAGAGTGGAACGCCGCCGCGCGGAACAAACGCAAAGCCAACCCCCGCGGCCCGGAGAAGACAGCACCGGACCCGCAGCTGTGGGTCGACTACACCCGTAACGCCACCTCACTGGCGGACCAACTCCGCACCATACCCCGTGACGATCACGCCACCTGGGCCAAGGCAGCCCGCGATGTTTCCGGCGCATTCGCCGCCTGGTCCTACAGGTTGGAACCGACCCCCGGGCCGCTGGCCGCAACGGCAGCGGAACTGTCCCGCACAGCGCAGCTCCGCGCCCCGCGGCAGCACGGCAAACCCGTCACCCTGCCATCCATCGCCGGGACAGCGATGTTGTTCCTGGCAGCGTCGAGCAAGAACAAAACAGCGGCGCAAACAGCGCTCATGGTGCAGCTGATCAACACCGCCTTCGCCGTGTACGAAATGCATCAGCAGTCAGGGCGAACCAGGGAAGCTGCGCGCATCCGGGCAGTGGTCGAAAACCAGTTAGCCCCGTTCACCGCAACGATGCCCAAGGCCGTGCCCGTGGGAGCAGAACAGCAGACGGCGGCAACGGCTGCGGTGCCGCCAACGGCGGTTGATATTGCCCGCCGGGGCATGGCACCGATACGGCCCGGTTCCGTGGTCCCCACGACACCTACACCGGCACAACCCTCCAAGACCTATCAGCCCGGCCGCAGCACCGGGCCGGCACTCGACCGATAACAGTTCACACCACTAGTGCAAGGGGAACACCATGAGTGAATCAGACGGCATCGACGACCTGTTCGACAACGGAATGCGGCAATCCCTGCTGATCGCCTCACGCATCGCCGAGACGCTGGCCCGCCGCCGGCAGGAAGCCCAGCGACAGCAGGAACACCAGGACACCCAAGCCGCCCACGAAGCCCAAGCACGTCTTGCCGCCGAGCGAAGCACCGCCCTCGCCGCCCTCGCACCCGTACAGAAGGACGAGTGGTGGGACAAGGCACAACCGGCCGACATCGCCACGGCACACGCCGCCGCCGAAGGCTGGAAAGACCACGACCCCGCCGCCCTCGAAGCAGCCACGAAAATCCGTCAAGAAGTCCTCGCCCGGTACGGCATCGACACACACGACGTCGGCACAGACACCGCCTACCTCGAATCAGGGATCGCGACTATCGCCACCGAGAAGGCCCGGATGGACGAGCTGGCACGCAGCCAGGAAGAAGCACGGAAAGCCGCCGCCGAACACGAAAAAGCCATGCAGCTGATTGCAGCCGCCCAGGCAGAAGAACTTCGAGCCCAGGCTGCGAAGCTGGCACCTCACATGGAGCGCCACCAGGTCCCCGTCGAGTACCTGGCAAACCCCGAACTGGCACAGGCCCTGCAGCGCGCCCACAACGCCAAAACCCCTAAAGCAGCCGCGGCCGCAGACGCGGACATCAAGGAGCGCATGTTCCTGATCGGCAAAGACGGCATCAACGGCCCTGACATTGACCAGCTCCGCAAAGAAACGACCGCGAACCTTAATGGCGCCGGCGAAGCCCACTTCCAGGACCCCGAATTCGTCAAAGCGGCAAGGGACATGCACGAAGCCAAGCTGCTTGCAGAGGGCGGCTTCGAAGGCTCCCGGTGGGCGTCCATGGAACAGCGGTACGAGCGGGCCGAAAAGGAACTCTTCGCCCGACTCGAAAGCGTCGGCCGGGATATCGAGAACCGCGTCACTGGCAACTACAGCAACCGCATTCATGACCAGGGCCGGACGGCAGAAACCGCGTCAGCTGCTGGCTATGGCTCGGCCGAACACCACGCGAAATTCGCGGAGTCCCTGCAGAACACTGGCACCAACGAAGCCCAGATCCGCGGAAGGCTCACTGCGGCGCGCAGCGAAGGCACCCACCCCAACGCAGCAGTCACCATGGGCAAAGCCGCGGCCAAGGCCAGGAAGACCCGCACCGGGTCAGCCGTGGGAGCCGAACGATCCAAGAGCGGACCCAGCCGATAACCCAGCAGACGAAAGGGGAGGGACTGCGCTTTTGCAGTCCCTCCCCGTGTAACTGCGCCTACGTGTCGCTGGGGTTCACCTGTGTTCATCGTCGGCCGCTGGTGCCGCGCCTGCCTTCGCGCCAACCGGGCACGAGCTCGTTCAGCAGCGACTCCTTTTCCGGGGCCAGCCTCCCCTGACGGTAATTGATCCGCTGGCCGTGCAGCCACACACCCAGGATCCGTTCGTCCGGGTCCGGGGTTTTTTGATGACGCGGCCAGTCACCGCCGGCGTCGCGGATGGTCCTCACCTGCTGGAGACGCTTCTGCCACCGGGCCTCGTCGTCAGCCTTACGCCGCGTCGTCAGGTCCCAGCCGGGAATCACATCAAGCCCATCACGAATGGCGGGGGAGAGGGTGCCTGCCAGTGCTTCCTGACGCCGTCGGTAGAGCCAACGGCCCAGCATCGACTCATTGGGTGACTTCGCACGGGCCGATGGAAGCCGGCCGGCGGCCTGGCAGAATGCAACAACGTTCTGCATCGTCTGCAGGGAGGCTGCTGACGGTCGCGCAGGCTGCGGCAATGCTTTCTTGTGTTCTGCTTCGAGGCCAGGCTCCAGCTTCTTCGCGACCTGCAGGTGGAAGCGCACGGTGGTCACCGGCGCGGCGTGCAGCACGGCGATCCTGGATGGGGCAATACCGCGCCGGTACATCTCCACCCACTCGCCGTGCGGGGCGGTCCGCCGGGCCGTCGGCAAAGCAAGCTCCGACTGACTCATATCAACCTCCACCCGGTCCAACCAATAAGGCAGCTCACGCTCGAACCCGATCCCTCCCACGGAAGGGAGGATAACGCCGACAATGCACCACAGAGATGAAGCTATTAGTGCAACAGGTTGTTGCACAATCGCAGGCAACGCATGCCCGGCAGGGTATGAGCTACCAAGCGTCCTCGGAACAACGGTCCAATTGTCCAGATGCTGTCTGGACAATTGCGCGGAAGACAGGCGGAGCGTCCGGCTACTGTGGAATCCATGACCGAGCTCGAACCTGACCTACCCGGAAATTACGCGGCCGTGCTGGGGTCGCTGAAAGTGCTCGTAAAGGAAGCCCAGTACCGGGCCCAACGCGCCGTGAATACCGCAATGGTCGAGCTCTACTGGAACATCGGACAAACGATCCTGGACAAACAGGCGAGCGAACCGTGGGGAAGCAAGGTCCTTGACCGGCTCGCACGAGACCTTCGTGCGGAGTTTCCACACATGAAGGGGTTCTCCCGTACGAACCTCTATAACATGCGTGCGTTCGCCGGCGCCTGGAACGGGCAGGAACCAATTGTCCAGACATCGTCTGGACAATTGAGTTGGAGTCACAACGTGGCCCTCTTAACCAAGCTCAACGAACACGGGCTGCGACGTTGGTACGCTTCGAAAGCCCTCGAGCACGGTTGGTCGGTGGCTGTGCTGGAACACCAGATTCTCACGCAGCTCCACACGCGCGAAGGTGCCGCTCCGAATAACCTCGAGGCGAGACTTCCAGGAGAAGGCACTGACCTGGCTCGGGAAGTCGCAAAAGACCCACTGGTGCTCGACTTCCTGGGACTCACCGAAGAGGCTGAGGAACTCGCCATCGAGCAGGCCATGACGTTGCGCATGTCCCAAACCCTGGCTGAGTTCGGGCCAGGATTCGCCTTCTATGGCCGCCAGTACCACCTCGATGTCGAAGGTGAAGATTTCTACATCGACCTCCTCCTCGTACATGTACCCACCAACCGGTTTGTCGTCGTCGAACTCAAGGCCGGCCGATTCAAACCAGAACACCTCGGCCAGTTGAACTTCTACGTGGCCGCCGTCAACGACCTCGTGAAGTTCCCCGGAATGGCGCCCACGGTCGGAATCCTCGTGTGTGGTTCCAAACACGAGCCAACAGTCCGGTACGCGCTCGATGGGTCTTCGCAACCCATCGCCGTCACCTCTTACACCTACGACAAGCTCCCACCCGAGGAACGCGACGCGCTTCCCTCACCCGCAGCAATCACTGCAGCACTCGAACAGGGGAGCGTCGGAAGCGCAGCCGATGGCGAATAACTTGGGGGACCCGGCAGGTAACTGATACGCCTGGTTATGAATGAAGTGCTGTTCGGGCGAAGGCTTGCCCTGGTGCCTTGACCGTATTGGTTTCTAGCTCGAATCGGTCGTTGAAGATGCCGAGGTTCAGCATTACCTCGTAGGCATCGACGAGGAGTGCGTGGACGGTGTTCGGTGCAAGATCGGCTCCGGTACGGCTCCGCCAGCCGAGTGCTCCGAGGCCGAAGGCCACGGCCTCAAGGTAGTCGGCCCATTCGGTTCGTTTCCCTGCAGCGACTTCGAGCAGAAGTAACAGCGCCGCGTCGCGCTCGGAGTCATGGCGGTGCCGGTGGGCGATGGATCGTGCGAGGAAGAGCCAAAGGCCTGCGGGATCATCCAGCAGCCGTTTGGCGGCGGATGAGAGGACTAACTTGCCCTTGATTTTGCGGATCAGGCCGAGTCGTTGGGCGCTTTCACGCAGCTGAAGGACGGGCAGTGTCTGGTCCTCGCGGTTGGCCTTGCCGATCCAGTCTTTGGCCCAGCCGAGCTCCGTCATTGCCTCACGGACCACAGTCGGCGGCAGCCAGCCGGCAGCAGTGAGGGATAGACCCTCCAACCCGATACGGCGGGTGAGCCAAAGAAACGGGGCGGTCATCGCCTCGACGACATCTGCTTCGACCGTTCCCGGTCCGTCGAGGCCGGCCGCGTGGACGTATGAACGGAACTCGCGTCGAAGGCCGAGAGGCATCCGGTTCGCCAGTTCATGAACCAGCGACTCACTTCCGCTGCCGCGTACATTGGAAGAAGGGGCAGCAAACACCATTGCGAGCTCGTTGTTCACAGCATCTATGTCCAGTTGCTCCGGATCGAATTCGTGCCATGGCCCCGCTGTCCAGGCAACCCATGCCCGAAGGTTCTCGTGCTCTTCGTGGTCTGGGTCTGCCAGGACGTCAAGCAGGTCGTGGTAGCCACCAATGCCGCCGGAATCTTCAAGCGGCGCCCGACGTGCGCCGTCCATGAGCCGCGCCCTTGGGGCGCTGGCTGGCATGGGAACGGTTCCGGTGAGTTCGAGGCGGTGGACCCACCCGTCTCCGAAGTCATATTCATAGAACACGGGACCGGACTCCACGGTAAGGATCTGACCAAGTGTCCAGTCAGTCTCCGGGAGGTCATTGCCGTTGTCTTCCAACAAGTCCTGGGAGACCCAGCGCCGGGGTTCGCGGACGTGCCCATTCACGGCGCGCAGACGAATATAGGGGTCCGTGTCCGTGAAGGCATGCAGATGCGAATCCCGCCACCCAACGGCCGTTTGGAGAATCTCGTGAACTCTGTCCAGGGTCAAGGATGGGTCGATTTCGAGGAGCCGCCAGATGGCCGGCTCACTATCCACGATGAAGACTTTCACCTGCAGCAACGATCCGGGCTCTTCCTCTGCAGCAAGTTTCGTCACAGCACTATCCTGCCTCAGCGGGCGGTTTCGTGTGCTTGACGCCGTCGCGCCGGGGCCTCAAATCAGCAATTCCCGCTAGAGGCGATGCCCCTGCAAGCTGTCCATAGTCGGGGTCAATCCCGGTTTATCCACGGCTGGAATCGGGAGTCATTGGGAGACCTCTCAGCAACAGTAGCGGTGGATAACGCAGAGGGACTGTCCCCGGCTGTGGCAGCGAAAAAGATCGTCCAGACACTCTCTGCCAATTGCGCAACAGGCTGTTGCACAACTGCCAGGCAACCGCCCGCGCAAGCTGAGCAGCGGTGCCGGCTGTCAGGTTTGAATCTTAGATTGTTCCCTCGGCATGTGCAGGAACTGCTTTCCGGACCCTATTCTGACGTTCGTATCCTTGCTTCCTGACGTCAGATTGGGGTGTGGCCAAATCAGGCAGATTCGGCTGGTTCGGCGAGACAACCTCGCCGAACCAGCCGAGGTCTAAATCGTGGCGTTTGCCGTCGCTAAAGCCGCTTCAGCAGGTTCCTGGCTTAGATGCCGGAGTACGGAGTCATGGACTGTCACTTCGCCGTCGATGGCCTGAATGGCGAGAGTTTGGCCCTTGGCGTCGTAGATTCGTGCATTGAGTGCGACGCCGTCAGCGTAGACCGTTGCGATGCTCCCGTCGACGATCACTTGGATGTGGATCTTGTCGCCCGGAGTGACCGTGAAGGGGCGCTCTAGTCCCTTGTTGTCGTAACGGTTCCATGGGTAGTTGGGAACCTTGTCGAAGCGCAGTCGGTTCTCGCCCACTTCAAAGAGAAATTCGTAGGCATCTCCGGAGGCTTCGTCTTGAGCGAGGAGGAGGGCGAAGGAGCGGGTGCCTTCGGCTACGCTGACCGTCGTCTCCCACAGGAAGGTGCTGTCGGCCTGCTCGTCCAGGGAGAGCTGGGCGCGGCCGTCTGCGTTGCTTACGGCTCGCGGCTGTTCCAGAAGCTGCGTGTGGTCTGAGAAGGCGCTGGTGACCGTATCTGGAATCCTCACGCCAAGGGAACCGTCTAGGCGCTGGTAAACCTCATGCACAACGAGGGTTCCGCCCCATTGCCAAGGGGCGCTGTCCTTTTCACCTTCTTTGGTTGCGACCCAACCGAAGAGGTACCGGTGTTCGCCGTCTGAGGCGGACCGCGCGGCGTAGTAGGACCTGCCGTCGAAGGCGTCATCCACGGGCGCGCTCCATGGGCCGCTCAGTGAGCGGCTCATGCGGTAGACCGTCTTGCTCTTGTCGCTGTACTCGGTGGTAAGCAGGTACCACCACTCGCCCATTTTGAACAGGTCCGGCATCTCGTGCATGGTGTACAGATCCGGGGCCCAGAAGTCGCCTTCGAATTCCCAGTTCGCCAGGTCAGTGGATGTGAATGCAACTGTGCGCCCGGTGAGCAGCTTTTTATCGCCTTCGAGTCGGGCGCCGAGGATCATGAGGAAGACTTCGCGTTCGTCGTCCCACAGGATGAACGGGTCACGCCAGTCGTCTTTGTCGTAGCCGTCTTGGGGGATTACCAGTGAGCGATCCGTTTTGGTCCAGTTCACGAGATCGGTGCTGGTGGCGATCATGAGCACCTGTGAGGCTTTGTCCTGGTCCGGGTAGTCCCTGTTGTAACCGGTATATACGGCGTAGTAGGTCCCTTTTGCTTCGAAGACGCTGCCGGCAAAGATGAACTGGTCCTGGGCATCGTCGGCGCCCTTTTCCAGGGATTCGCCCAGGTCCTCGTAGTTGACGAAGTCTGTGGTCCTTGCCAGTGCCCAGCCGAAAGGTTCGCCGAAGGGTCCGGGCTTACGGGTGTCTCGCTGGTGGTAGAGCTGGAAGGCGCCGTCGGCGTAGAGCGGCATGCAGTCCCCGAACCAGGTGTTTGGGTGCTGGTAGTAGATGGAGCTCACGTAGCTTGTTCCTTTCATGTGGATTTTGACGAGTCAGCGTCCGCCGAGGCCGCTAAGTGCGATGCCTTTGACGAGGTAGCGCTGCAGACCGAGAACCATGAGGACGCTCGGAAGGATGGAAATTGTGGAAGCGGCCATGAGGAGGTTCCACTGGTTGCCTGTTTGGCCCAGAAACATGTTGAGTCCGAGCGGAACAGTGGCCATGTTCACGTCGCTGACGATTAGCAGGGGCCAGAGGAAGCTGTTCCAGTAGCCGATGAAGGTGAAGACGGCGAGGGTACCCAGTGCCGGACGGACGAGGGGCAGAAGTATTTTTGTAAAGCTGACGAAGCGGTTGGCGCCGTCGATGCGGGCCGCGTCCTCGAGCTCGTCGGGCAGCGTCAGGAAGAATTGGCGGAGAAGGAAGGTTCCAAATGCGGTGAATGCCCAAGGAATGATGAGGGCTTGGTATGAATTCACCCATCCAAAGTTCCGCATCAGGATGAACATGGGGACGATCAACACTTCCTGCGGGATCATGAGGGTTCCTAGGTAGATGAGGAAAACTCCGTTCCTTCCGCGCCAGCGCAGGCGCGAAAAGGCGTATGCGGCCATTGCGCTGGTGCTGACGACGATGAGGGTCCCCAGAGCGGACACGAGGACGCCGTTGAGCATGAACCTGCCAAATGGCAGGTAGTTCCATGCGTCGGCGAAGTTGCCCCACTGGATGGAAGAGCCGATGAGTTTCGGTGGTGCGGAGAAGACCTCGCCAGCGGGTTTCAGGGCTGTTGAGATCATCCAGATAAACGGAACCAGGGTGATCAGCGCGGTAAGGATGAGCAGGATGTGGGAGGTCCAGCTACCGATAATTTTCAGCGTCGGCGGTGTCCGCCGGGTCGCGATGGTGCTCATGCGTAGTGTACCCATCTCTTTTGGGCGCGGAACTGGAGGAACGTGATGCCCATGATCAGGATGAAGAGTGACCAGGCGATCGAGGATGCGTAGCCCATTTCATAGCCCTGAAAGCCTTGCTTATAGAGGTAGAAGACAAGAGTTGTCGTCGACGAACCGGGGCCGCCACCGGTGAGAATGTACGGTTGGGCGAAGACCTGAAGTGATGAAATAACGGTCATGACGGTGGCGAAGAACATGCTGGGGCTGATTAGGGGCAGGGTGACTCCGAAGAGGCGCCGCCACCAGCCGGCGCCGTCAATCGCCGCGGCTTCGTAGAGGCTGTCAGGGACGCCCTCGATGGCGGCGACAAAGATGATCATGTTGTAGCCGAAACCGGCCCAGACGGACATGATGATGACCGCCGGCATTGCCCATTCGCTCGATCCCAGCCAGTTGGGAGCTTCCAGCCCAGTGAATGTTTTCGTCGCCCAGGCGATAAGGCCGTCGTTGGGGGTGAACAGCAGCCGCCAGACCACGGCATTGGCGACCATGGGGGCTACCACCGGGAGGAAGAAGGCAAAGCGAAACAGGCCGGCGAACCGGATGCGGGATGTCAGCCAAATTGCCAGGCTCAGTGAAACGATGAGGTTCAGGACGACGTAGCCGCCTACGAAATAGAACGTATTGCCGACGACCTCCCAGAAGACGGGGTCTTTGGTGAAGAGCCGGATGAAGTTGTCGAAGCCGGAGAACGTGGCTTCCCCGATCAGTGGCCACTCAAAGAGGCTTAGCGCCAGGGATGCGCCGATCGGGACGAGCGTGAACAGCAGGAATCCGGCAAGGTTAGGGGCCAGGAATCCGAGGACTGCTGGGCGGTCACCTGATTTTCGTGGTCGCTGGGTGGGGGAGGGGATTACCGGTTTGAGTGAGCTTCGGCGGTTGTTGTCGGTAGACAGGGTTGATGCCATGTCGCGTAGGGGCGGGGGCCGGGCCCCCGCCCGTCCTCCTTACTGAGAGACCTGCTGCTGGACCTGGCTGAGGACGTCGCGCGGGGACTTGCTGCCGCTGAACGCTTCTACGGCGTACTGCTGCAGCAGTGCCGAGAGCTGGTTCCATTTGGGAGCTGTTTCGTACACGTTGACGGTTTTCAATGCGGCGTCGATTGCTTCCTTGGCCCCGTCCACGGAAGCAGCGGAGTACCAGAGCTGCTGTGCGTCGCTGTATGCGGGGAAACCTCGGCCTGCCTTGGCGATGTACTCCTGGGCATCTTTGCCGATGATGACCGAGATTGCTTTCCACGCTTCTTCCGGGTGGTCGCAGGTGGCGGTGACACCGAAACCCGTGCCCGACATTGTGGTCACAGACTTTCCGTCGAAGGCGGGCACGGTGGCGAGCCCGACCGTGAAGTCCACGCTCTTCTTAGCGTTGATCAGCTGCCACGGACCATCGATGTACATGGCTGCGTTTCCGTTGCGGAACTGGTCGGCCGGCCAGTTGGCTGTGCCGGTGGCAGGAACTGCGGGGGCGACCTTTTCCTTGGTTGCGAGTCCGGTGACGAAGGAAAATCCCTCCACAGCCTTGTCGTTTGTCAGGTCCGGCTTGCCGTCCTTGAGGTAGTCGCCGCCAATGCTGAGAACGTAGGGCAGCCACATGTCAGGGGTGCCATCCGCGACATAGCCATACTTGCCGTCTTTGGTCAGTGCTTTCGCGGCGGCGAGGAACTCCTCCTTGGTCCACCCGGGCTTGGGTGCGGGGATCCCGGCCGCGTCGAACATGTTCTTGTTGTAGTAGAGCACGTACGGCCCCAGGTCGTAAGGGACTGCGAGCTGTTTCCCGTTCTGGCTCAGGCCTTTCGTGATGGATTCCTCGTAGTTGGACAAGGAAAAGGACGTGTCCTTCTCGTAGAGGGGCTTGAGGTCCTTGAACAGCTTGCCGACGTCGGGCACTCGCTGGGCCTGCAGGCCCGCAATGCAGGGGAGCGTGTTACTCGCCGCCTGCGTATTAAGTTTGTCGTAATAGCTTTGGAAGGCCGTGCTCTCGAAGTTCACGGTAATGTTCGGGTTCTTTTCATGCACCATGTCGGCCAGGTGCTTCCAGACGTCAACCTCCGCCTGCGAGTCTGCCGACATAGCCCAGCGCAGGGTCACTTGGTCCGAGGCGCTGCTTGATGGGGTGGATGAACATCCCGAAGCGGTCAGCACAAGTCCTACAGCTGCGCCCAGCGCGAGCAGGGCTTTAGGCATCGCCATTGATCTTCCTCTCATTGGGGTGGATTATGACAACGTTGTCGTCGGAAAGTCTTCTGCGTGACCCGGCTCACAGTCAAGTGTTCGCGTTTGACGTTGTCAGCTGCGAAGAAATGAACGCGTAACAAAAGGAACTGGTGTTAGATATCGTTGTCTAAGAAACAATCCATCAGGTGTGTAACTCGAGGCACCATAGGGCACAGAGAGGAGGGCCAGGGACCATGCGGACGTCTCCCTCAGCCACCAACGCCGGTGCAGGTCTGAAGTCGCAACGTCCAACGATTAAGGACGTTGCCGCACACGCGGGTGTTTCCCTGAAGACCGTTTCGCGTGTGGTGAATGAAGAGGCTGGCGTAAAAGCAAGTACCCGCAAAGCGGTTCTGGCATCAATTGGGGTTCTCGGATTCCGGCGTAATGCTGCGGCAGCGGCGTTGAGGCAAGGTCAGACTTCAACGATCGGGCTGGTCGTGAAGGATATTTCGGAGCCCTTTCAATCGTCCATCGCGCACGCTGTCGAAAGCGTGGCCTCCAGCCGGGGCGCGCACCTTTTTGCCGCCTCCTCCGCCGATGATGCCGGCCGCGAACGTCAGTTGGCATCCAGCCTCTCGTCCCGTCAGGTGGACGGGCTTATCATAATTCCGTCGTCGGAGAACCACAGCTACCTTGCTCAGGAGATAGCGTCCGGCCTTGCGGTGGTGTTCCTGGATTGTCCTGCAGAGGGCGTGGACGCTGACACGGTATTGAGTGATAACCGGGTGGGTGCGCGCAAGGGGGTCGAGCACCTCATTGACCACGGGCACCGCCGGATTTCCTACATCGGGGAATCCGCAACGTTCTACACAGCCGTTGAGCGCTTCGAGGGCTACAGGGAAGCGCTGGAGCGACATGGCATCGGCGTAGACCCCGATCTTGTCATGCTGGGGAACGCCGACCCAGAGCGGATCCGTTCCCGCCTACTCAAAATGCAGAATCTGTCATCTCCTCCAACAGCGCTGTTTACGGGAAACAGCGTGAGCACACTTGCCACTCTGCGGGTGTTGGGAACGACCCCTTTAAAGGTTGCGCATGTAGCGTTCGATGACTTCGAACTCTTCGACCTTCTCACACCAGGCATCACCGTCGTGGCCCAGGACCCCGCGGGGTTAGGGACCGCAGCTGCCGAATTGTTGTTCCAGCGGATTGCCGGTGACACTGGGTCGGCCCGAACGATCCAACTCCACACCCGCCTGATACAAAGGGGGTCGGGTGAACTGACCCCCGAGGAACTTTGAGGTTTCGCCTCCTAGCTCCTGACTTGACGTCGGGTAAGCCGGGTAGCAGGAGGCGTGTCAGCGTCGATCAGAGGGAACGCGCAAAATCCCGTTCCTGGATGCGGCAGGGGACCTCCGTACTAAGTGCTACCGAGAACCGCCAGTAGTCGTGCCTGGTTACGAGGATTCCTAGCCGCGCATCAATGGAAGTCAGAGTCTGGGCAGCTGTTACCGCGCTGTTGAGTTTGCCGTCGCGCTCGACCGGGTTTGCGACGACAAAATCAGCGATGAGCTCATCGTGCTTGTGCATGAGTTGCTGGGTTGGCATGGGTGCTCCTTATTCTCCGTATTCTTCGGTGGTTGGCCGCGGGATACTTGCTCAACCTATTAATGGATGACCAGCTGCGGCTCGGGATGAGCCGCGTCCTGATGTTCCGGGATAAGCCCTCCGCGACGACTACCAGGGGTGCGCGGCCGCGGGCGTATGCTTCCTTGACCCACTGGACCGTTTGTTCGATGCTGACCTGCTGCTCAGGGATGAGGATGTCGTGCGCGTCGGCTGCCATGCCGGCGTGCAGGGCGATCCAGCCCCCGTGCCGGCCCATCACTTCGGCGATCATGTAGCGGTGGTGGGCTTCACCGGTGGTCCGGAGCCGGTCGATGGCCTCGGTGGCGATCTGCACCGCGGTATCGAAACCGAAGGTGTAATCGGTGGCGTCGAGGCCGTTGTCCACGATCTTGGGGACGCCCACGATCTTCAGGCCGGCGTCCGTCAGGCGCTTGGCGGCAGCCAGGGTTCCCTCACCGCCGATGGCGATGATGGCATCAATGCCCAGCCGGTCCATGTGTGCCTTGATGGCCTCGGGCCGCCGCCGTTTTCAAACGGGTTGGTGCGGGAGGTGCCCAGGATGGTGCCACCCTGCGTGGCGATGCCGTGGACCATGCTACGGGGGATGTCAATGATGGCGCCCTCCACCATGCCGCGCCAGCCATCACGGAATCCGACGAATTCCTGGCCGTGGACGGCGATGCCTTTGAGCCCGGCGCCGCGGATGACGGCATTCAATCCGGGGCAACCACCGCTGGTGAGGATTCCAATTTTCATATCGTAAGTCCTATATCAAGACTAGGGGCGTACTAAAGGCGGGTGAGCCAGGTCAGTTGGGAGTTGTCCTCGACGATCAGAGGACCCAGTGCCTTGTTGAACTTTGCCCCGTAACTGGCGGTGATGTGTGCTTCAAAGGCTGCGGCGTCGGCATACTCTTCGTAGACGAAGAATCGGTCCGCGTGCTCGGTCTCGCGGTGAGTAATGAAGAGAATATTTCCCGGTTCTTCACGTACCTGTCGCGCGAGGTCGTCGAGGAGTTCCTGCACCGTCTCTGCCTGTCCAGGCAGAGCAGTGAACTTGGCGTAAAGTATCGGGCGTTTTTGGGTCGCGGGCATGGTTGCCACTACGTCTCCTTGATGATGGTCTTTGTTCTTTTCCTGTTTGGCGCCACTGGGCCGCGGCATGAAGCATCCGCACATGGAGGGTTCTTGCTTTATGCAGATTGGCTACTTGACCTGTCAGGCCCGGGCTCTGCTGGTTTTACGGGGCTGTCGTAACGCTCGGTGCAGTGCCTAGCTCAGAAAGGTGTGGTGGATTCGCCCCGGCCCGGGAGCAGGTTATGCCGGAGGCCTTGATCGCGTAGTGAAGGATGACCTGCAACCGTTCGTGGTCGAGCGCCAAAAGCTCGCGCCGATTGGACGGAGCCAGAAGGTCCAATTGGTCCAGCGCAGCGATGAGGGCCGCCATAAACGAGTCACCGGCACCAACGGTGTCGGCTACAGTGATGCGGTCTGCCGGCAGCTCGACGCGGGCCTGTCGGGTGAGGGCTATAGGTCCGTCGGCACCGCGCGTTACGATGACCAGCGACGGACCCTGTTCCAGCCAGTACTGCATCGCCGCCTCGACACTCATGTCGGGGTACAGCCATATCATGTCTTCATCACTGGCTTTTACAATGTCGCTAATGCCGACGAAGAGCTCGGCCTGCCGGCGGGCAAAGTCGACATCTTGAATGATGGTGGGGCGGCAGTTGGGATCGTAGCTGATGGTTGCCGTTTCCCTTGCGTCGGCAAGCAGGGCATGAACGGTCCGTGCACCAGGCATCAGCATCGTTGCTATGGATCCAGTGTGCAGATGGGTGGAAGTCTCAATGTTGGCCCATGCAGTGAGTGAGGCGCTGGACAGGTCCCAGTCGAGGGCGAATTCGTAGCTGGCACTGCCGTCCGGGCCAAGAGTGGCTGTTGCCGTTGAGGTGGGCGCAGTCCCACCGGTGACGACCTCTACCCCGTTGTCTCCAAGGTGGCTGGAAATGAGTTCACCATACTCGTCCTCCCCGATGTGGGTAACGAATCGCGTCGGAACGCCCAGCCGGGCACTCCCCACCGCTACGTTGAGGGGACTGCCGCCGACGTGATCGGCGACGAGGGCACGCGTCTTTGACTGAATTCGATCTATCAGTGACTCGCCAATTACCGTGAGGACGTTGCCCCCACGACCGGGCTCTTGAAATTCTGGGGACATGACTCTGTAAAAGTCCTTACATGTGTAGCGTGGGACGCCGCTCTAAGATCAGGCGGCTTTTGGTTGGGGAGACGAAGTCTCGCGTTCGAGAGTATGGGGTTTACCGTTACACGTTTATCCACTGCTCGCTTCCAAAGCTGGATGAGGTGGACGGGTGCGGCGGCATTCGCCGCCGCACCCGGGTTTACATCCCTGGACTGGGCCCTCACTGCCATGGGCTAGTGGGGCCAGTGGCCAGGATGGGCGGGTCCCGGTTCTACCTGGGCCAGCGCTGTTGGGCGGCGGGAAGTTGGGGGATTTCCTGGTTGATGCCGTCCTGGTACCAGTACGCTGTGGTGGAGATGTCGTCGCTGCGTTCGAACAGTCCTCCATGGTCCCAGGTGCCGATCTGCTGGACTGTCACACGGAGCCGTTCCTGGAAGTAGATGGGGTCCGGGATATGCCAGCGGTACAGGCCGTGCATCGGTGGCATGCCTGGATGGAAGGGTGCGGCTTTGGTACGGTCAACTGTTTCGTGGAAGGGATACCCGAAATAGGGGGCGTTGAAGGTGAGAACTTCGGGATCGGGATCGGTTCGTAGTTCGTCCTGGAAAGCCCAGGCGCCGCCGGCATAATCTTCGAGGCCTGTGCTGCAAAGGGTGGGGTAGTCGGTGTCGCCGTCCACGTAGAACTTGACCTCACCTTCGCCCCACCAGTACCGCTGCAGGGAAGCGAGGGCGACATAGGTGCCGAGGTAGCTGCCGCGGCCCTGTACGCCGTCGAGGATGACGTGGTCCTCGCCGTGTGGGAGATTTCCGTTTGATCGCCGCCATTGGGCGTGGAAGTACATGGCGTCTGCGACGTCGTCCCCGATGGTGTAATCGATCTGGTAGAAAAAGTGGGTTAGTTCTCCGCCGTGTTGGTTTTCAATGGTGATGCGTGCTCCTTGGCGGAAGGGCATGGGAATGAAGCAGTTCATGCCGCCCGTTGGGGCAACTACGATGGGCTCGGAGGTTACGAGCGCCCGTTGTGCGAAGCCGTTGCAGAAGAAGTCTCCCAGGGGGACTTCGACGCTCGGGATCTCTGAGTTGTCCCAATACATGCGCAGCACCAGATCGCGCAGTACGAACGGGCCGGCATCGGTGCGGTGGTCCACGGTAAGCCAGATGTGCCGGATTACTCCCGGTCCTTCGATTTCGGCCAGGGTGGCAGTTTCACCTGGAGGGATGTTGATCCAGGCGGATCCCTTGCGGCCAGGGCCGAGGTTGGAGGAGGCTTTTGCGCCTTGACCTGGGGTGCCGGTGAAGTTTTCGGCGTTGATGGATCGGCTGCTGACGCCCTGGGGCATAGTGGCCCATTGGATGGTCACTGAGGGTTCCTTTCAGTGGGATTTTCGTAGCCTGAATGGCTTACTTGACGGCTCCGGCCGCGACGCCACGCACAAGGGTGCGCTGGAAGAGCAGGAAGAAAACGAGGGTTGGCAACAGCGACAGCAGCGATCCCGCGTTGAGCACCGTGATGTCGATGTTGTGCTGGCCGCGGAGCGTGGCTAGGGCGATCGGAACTGTTTGGGACGACTGGTCTGATAGAAGTACGACGGGAATATAGAACTCATTCCAGGTCCAGATGAAGAAGAACACCACCAGTACTGCCAGGCTGGGTCGGAGGATGGGGACCAGGATCCGCCACAGGATCTGCCAGCGGGTGGCTCCGTCCAGCTGGGCTGCCTCGATCAGTTCCTTGGGGATCGCGCCCATGACACTAGCCAAGAGGTATGTTCCGTACGCTGCCTGCAGCACAGAGAAAACGATGATGACGCTCCACACCGTATTAAAGGTTCCCGTGGCCTGGGCTCCATAAAACAGCGGGTAGATGAGGGCTTCGTGCGGGAGCATGGTGGCTACCAGCAGTACGGCCAGGACTGAACCATTTGCTTTTACGCGGCCTATTCCAAGGGGGTAGGCGCTCATAAGGGAGAGCACAACTGCTATCGCTGCAACGAAGAGCGAGATGATGAGGGAGTTCCAGAAGGCTTGGCCGAAGTTAACCCTGCCCAGGTAATTGATGAAGGCGTCGATGGACAATGATGTGGGCCAGCTCAAGGGCCCGTGGCTTGAATAGTCCTGCGTGGATTTAAAGGCGTTGAGGATGATCAAGCCGAAGGGCGCGAAGATGGCGGCGCCGGCAATGACGGCAACGGCAAGCAGCACCCACTCGCTGGGCGTTCTGCCTTGAGCGCGAGTACGTTGGGGGTTGGGCGTCAGATTGACTGTCGTCTGCCGGGTCTGTGTGGTGCTCATCGTGCTTCCTGCCTGCGCTGCCACCACAGCATGAGGGCTGCAATGGCAAAGATTACAAGGGCCATAACGGTGGAGATTGCGGAGCCGTATCCCACCTGTGACAGTTCGAAGAAGTTGCGGTAGGCGTAGTAAGAGGGAACGACGGTTGACCCTTCCGGTCCGCCTCCGGTCAGGATCAGGATCGGGGCGAAGACCTTCAGCGCGGCCACGGTGGCTGTCAGTACCACGATGAAGATTTCCGGTCTGATGGTAGGTACGGAAATGGCGATGAACTGCCGCCACTTCCCGGCGCCGTCCAATGCAGCAGCCTCGTAGAGCTCCGGGTCCACTCGGGACAAGGCTGCCATGAAGATAACCAGGGGGTATCCAATTTGGAGCCAGATCAGCATCAGCATCACCGCGTAGATGGCCAGGTCAGGGTTTCCGAGCCAGTCGGGGCCGGTTATCTGGATGGAGCGAAGGAAGCTGTTGATGGCGCCGTTGGAGGGGTCGAGGATCCAGCTCCACATGAAGCCGGCGACGGCAATCGGCAGAATCTGGGGAAGATAGTAGGTGGCCCGGAGGAAGCTGGCGATCTTAGGTCCAAAGCGCCGGCCAATGGTTTCGGTAAGCAGCGCGGCCAGGAGAAGGCCAATCACCGTGGGGATCACCACAATGGCGATCACCATAAAAATTGAGTTGCGCAAAGATGTCCAGAACTCGACATCGGCAAACAACGCGGCGTAGTTCCCCAGGCCATTCCAGCGCATCGGCGCTGCCCCGCCCTTCCATCGGAAAAGGGAGAAGTAGATGTTAGTCGCAAAAGGGATACCGACCACGGCCAGAAAACCGATGAAGATCGGTACGAGATATAGCCAGTAGCCGCTCGGTCGGCGCAGTCCTCGCGCCAGTCCTTTGCTCACGGCGAAATTCCATTCGTTAGAGGATGAGGGATGTCAGGAACGGGGCAAAGCCGGAGTACTTCGCCCCGTTCCCTTGATTGAGTGCTAGCTCTTGGTGCCCTTGTCGTAGAAGGTCTGCAGGGCGTCGAGGTACTGTGAGGCGGTTTCGTTCTTGTTCGACATGGCCTGCATGTGGTTTTGGATGAAATCCAGGAAACCGGGCACAGGGTAGTCCGGGTAGAAGGAAAGCGTGTCTGCCTTCACTACGTCATTGAACTTTTCGGTAAGTTCCTTGGTCAGGGGGTCGGAGATGGCATTGATGTCGCCTGCCAGGGGCAGGCCGCCCTTTTGGCCGATGAGGTTCTGGACTTCGGGGCTGAGGGTGGTTTCAATCCAGTCGTAGGCCAGCTCCTTGTTTTTGGACTTGGCGGGAACGCCCCAGAGGTGCCCTGAGGACCCCATGGAGAGCTTGGCCCCTGGCATGATGAAGAATCCCCAGTCGAAGGATGCGTCCTTTCTGATCCGGGCGAACATGCCGTTGTTCCAGGGAAGCATCGCGGCCTTTTCGGAAAGGAAGTTGACGGTAGCCTGTTCGAAGGAGAGGCCTCCGAGCTGGTCACCCACGTAGCCCTTATCGATCCACTGCTGGAAACGTTCTGTTCCACTCTTCCAGGCACCTGAATGGAAATCAGTCTTGTCCTTGATGAACATGAAGTCGTCGATTTCCTTGCGGCTGGCCTGGGCGGAGATCAGGGAGTACCAGACCCACATCTGGTTGAAGCCCTGGCTGGTGCTGGCGGAGCTTGATATGGGCAGTTCGCCGGCGGCCTTCAACTTGTCCATGGCCATTTCAAAAGACGCAAGGTCCTTCGGCGTTTCAGTGATCCCTGCCTTGGCGAACTTCGCTTTGTTGTAGTAGAAGTACACGTACTCACCCACGTTGGGGATGCCGTACCAGTCACCGGAGCCGGCCTTGCCGTCCTGGTCATACTTGGCGAAGGCCGCCATGGAACCGGTGACTTTCTTATCCCATCCGAACTTGGCTACTGCATCGTTCAGCGATTCCAGGAGGCCTTGGGAGGCGAGCTGACCGCCATCGGCATTGCCTTTATTGAACTCGACGACATCGGGGACGTCATTACCGCTCAATAGAATTTTTGCGTTCTGCCGGAACGCCTCGAAGCTCGTCTGTTGAACATCAACGTTCACATCCGGATGCTTCGCCTTGAACAGCTCGACCGCCTTCTGCCATCCCTGGCCCTGCGGTGTCGTGGGGTCTTCGTACTGCAAAATCTTGAATGTACCGCTGCCGGACGACCCGCTCTGCTGGCTGGACGGGTTGCATGCGGTAAGAGCCAGGGCGCTGACGCTGAGTGCGCCAAGACCTGCAAGAACCTGGCGACGGGAAATTGCTCGCATGGTGCGAACTCCTCTCTGAGTTGGCAGCCGATGCCCCTGAGGGCAGGACTGCATGTCCGAAGCAGTGCGCTCGGATTCTTTGTGATTACAAAAGTGGGGGGATTACGTCCGTGGTGGGCCGACGGAGGCTCGTTGCACTAACGGGCAATGAGTAAGTTGTGAGACAACGGGGCCGGGTTCACCGCTTTCCTGGCTGCGCTCAATGAGGCGCCTTGCTGCCCAGACGCCCATGTCGTGGTGAGGCAACTGCACCGTAGTCAGGCCGGGAAGAAGGCTCTCGGCAACAAAGGCGTGGTTATCGAAACCAACGATGGACAGGTCTTCGGGGATCCGCAGACCCAGCTGCGCGGCGGCCTGATAAACGCCGAAGGCCAATCTGTCCGAAAAACAGAACACGGCGGTGGGCCGATCTGGCCTCGACAACACGTCCCGCGCTGCTTCCCTTGCCGCCGCGGCTGTAAGTTCCTTGGCCAGCACATGAAGAGAAGGGTCCGGCACGATGCCTGCGGTCCGCAGCGCTTCTTCGTAGCCCCGCCTGCGTAAAGCGGTTGCTATGTACCGTTTGTCGTCCAAATTGCACATGGCAATGCGACGATGACCTGCCTCAATAAGGTGCCGGGTTGCGGTAAAGGCGCCTCCCGTCTCATCAGGCACGACCCAGTCCGACATGGAGGCGTCCTCAGGGCGGCCGTCCAAGACCACAATTGGCAATGAACGAGGCACACGCGGCAACTCCACAATCGCGTGATAATCAGGCGCCACAATCAGCCCTTCAATGTTCCGCTGAAGCAGCGCCTTCACTGCAGGAGCTTCCAGCCCGGACATGCCTACAGTGTCGATGAGCATCAGTAAGTAGCCGAATTCGGCAGCGACTGTTTGTGCGCCAGCGATCATCGGTCCTGCAAATGCCGTAGAGGCCACACCATCGGAAAGCAACCCGATAGTTAGAGACTGCTTGGTTTTCAGGCCCCTGGCCAACAAGTTCGGGACATAGCCAAGCTCCTCAGCAACCGCCCTAATTCTTGCCGCTGCCTCTGCGTTCACACGACCATCACCGCGGTCATTAAGGACGAGCGAGACCGCAGAGATGGATACGCCGACTTCTTTTGCGATGTCCCTCAGGGTCACCAACGACACCGATCCGCTCGCCTCCTTTCGAGATTTGTATCAATCGTTTGATCCTCCTACATCAATCGTTTGAGGCATTGCTGCAAACGATTGATGTAACTCTCAATTCGTCAAACGCATTGACGCAACGGTGTTATCAAAGCGTTACCTAAAATGGGTAGAAAGAACGCGGCCTTCCACGTTGTGTGACGTCTCCGGGTGAGAAGTGCAAGGGTGAAAGGGGAAGGCGCCGTTCCTTTTAGGACTTTGACTACCCGGGCCCACGGTCGAGCAACTCTGTACAAAGGCTGCGGGAGGCCGTCCTGTCCTACTCGCTCGTAAAGCCTCCGGCTCCCATCCGGGTTGGCTGCCGCCGATAAGGAAGAACCGTCAAACTAGAGCCAGAACGGCGGGGGATCCGCCTACTCAGTGCGGGGTCAGCCGAGTATCTGGAAGGCGTCCTTGAGCGCGTCGCCATCGTAACGTACGTCTCGCGTGGCGTGCCATTAGGCTCGGCTGACATGGCCCCGCATGGCCTTCCTGGATGACGCGGAGCGCCAGATGGGTCACCCTGGGGTACCGAGGCGATCCAATCCGCGATGGGCTGATCGGGCAACGGGGTGTTTCAGCTCCTTCCCAGTTCCGGGTTATTGACGTGTGCGAGCAATCACATTATGGTTGATCCTAATCCTTTAGGTAACGCGCCGTGAATCGATGCGGAACCTAAACCTAAACGATTAGAAAGCAGGCGGGGCATGGCAAAGAAGCCCACCTTGCGGGACGTTAGCGAAGCCACGGGCCTATCGTCCTACACAGTTTCACGTGCTTTGAGTAACGGCCCGGACGTTTCGGCTGCCAGCCGCAAGCTCGTGCTGAAGGCTGCCCGGGAGCTGGGCTACGTACCGAACCGCGCGGCTCAGGAGTTGCGCAAGAAATCGCGGAGTTCGGTCGCGGTCATTACGGCGAGTACTTCGAATTACTACTATCTGGATCTTATGAAGGGCGTTCAGCGGGTCCTGCGGGTATCCGGCCGGAATGCCGTTGTGGCCGACATTGCCGCGGAAGGCGTCTACACCCCGGAGGTCGAGGACGCCATCGTTCAGGACTTGATCCAGTCGCGTACGGCTGGCATCATCACGACCCTGACGCTAAGCAGCGAAAACGTTAAGCTCTTGGAAAGCTGGGACATCCCGGTGGTTTTCGTCGACTCGGCGCCGCCGGAAGACGCCACACAAGTGCCGAGCATTTTGACGGACAATTACGCCGCGAGCATGAAGGCGGGGGCGCATCTGGCCCGGCACGGTTATACGGACTGGCTCTTTTTGGCTTATCCGGGCCGATGGTCCACACGGGCTGAACGGGAGCGCGGGCTCCAGGAAGCTGCCACGAAGCATGGGGCTGCACTCCGAGTGCTGGAGACAGAAAACGACTCTGACTCAGCATGCAAGACGTTGTCGAGCTACCTGAACACCCCTGGGCGGACACTGCCCAGGGCGATCATTGCTGGAAACAACCCCCTGTTGCACGGTGTCCTTACCGCGCTCAAGCAACGTGAGATTGTTGTCCCAACCCAGGTGGCACTCATGGCTTTTGACGAGTTTGCCTGGGCCCCTTTGCTGGATCCGCCGCTGACGGTGGTAGACGAGGACAGCGAATCGATCGGTGTTCTGGCCGCGCAGACACTGACCCGCATTCTGGATGGGCAGCTGGAAGCCGAGCGGCGGGGCGATCCCCCCGTACCCAGCTACCGTCCGGAGGACCGCCGGGAGGTGAACGCGGACTTAATCGTGCGGCAGTCTTGCGGCTGCTGACCCGGAGCGCCCCCTGATCGTATAAACGACTACAGCTAACGACCCCGTCTGGTCGGCTTGTGACTTCGGCGGTCAAACATGTCTAATTCCCGCACGCTCGCCGCCACAGGGCGGCAGCCTGACCGCCCAACTCAAGAACCTGGTTGGGCACGCGAGGGGGAGCAGCGGACAAGGTCAGGGTCCGGTGATGACTGCTCAGGCGTTCGCATATCACCGGGACACATCACAAAGCCGGTCTTAGCACCGAAGCAAGCCGGCGAAACACTTTCCACTTATTTCCATCCACCGTTTTTCACGGACCTGGCTTGCCGTCACGGCCTCGCCGGTTCCGGTTCAAAGGAGATCCGAAAATGAAACAGCTCGTCAAGAAGTCTGCAGTCTTCACTGCCGCCGTCACACTGGCTGCGCTCAGTCTCGCGGCCTGCAGCTCCGGCGACACCCAGCCCGCGGCCAAGCCGAAAAAGATCGAGAAGATCGGCCTGATGGTTCAGGACATGTCAAACCCGTTCTTTTCAGCCATGGACAAGGGAGCCAAGGAAGCCGCCGCCTCGATAGGAGCCACCGCCAACACCCAGGACGCCCAGCTTGATCTGGCGAATCAGAATACCCAGATTGACACCTTCATCCAGCAGGGCGTGAACCTGATTGTCATCAGCGCCGTTGATGAAAACGGCATCCAGCCGGCTATTGAGCGGGCGAAGCAGGCGGGCATAATTGTGATCGCTGTGGACACTCCGGCCAAGAGCGCCGATGCCGTGGTGATGACGGATGCAGTCCAGGCCGGTGAAAAGTCCTGCCAGTACCTGTTCGAGCAAATGGGAGGAAAGGGCAATGTTCTCCTGGTGGACGGAACCCCGCTCCAGACAATCCGCGACCGCATCACCGGCTGCAACAACGTTGTGAAGAAGTTTCCTGGCATTAAAGTTGTCGGGCAGCAGGCTTCCAAGAACGACCGCGCCTCCGGCCTCGCCGTAACTACTGACATGCTCACCGCCACCCCGGATGTTCAGGGCATCTTCGGCATGAACGACCCGTCGGCGCTGGGCGCCGTACTGGCGGTCCAGCAGGCCCACAAGGCCGGAACCGTAAAGGTCACCGGTGTCGACGGAAGCCCCGAGGCAGTGGCGGAACTGAAGCAGTCGGGGTCGCCGTTCATGGGAACGGCAACGCAGAATCCGGCCGAGATGGTCCGCAAGGCCGTCGAAGTCGCCCAGAACATCATCGATAACAAGCCCCCGGCGGAGACCACCATCCTGATCCCCAGTGAGCTTGTGACCCGCGACACCGTCAGCCAGTACAAGGGCTGGTAGCCGCCACTCCTGTATGGGGTCGCTCATCTCGTGGAGCGGCCCCACATGACCGGATCGAGAATAGGCCCCACCATGACCACAACAACCTCCCGCCAACCGCTGCTGCAGCTGGAAGGCATCACCAAGCGATTTGGCGCGACCCTGGCGCTGAACAACGTCCACTTCGACCTGCGTGCGGGTGAAGTTCATGCTCTGATGGGCGAAAACGGGGCCGGTAAATCCACGCTGATGAAGATCCTGGCGGGAAATGTTACCCGGGATTCCGGACGCATCCTGATGGACGGCAACGAAATCGACATCCGCTCCCCGCAGGAGGCCGTTTCCCACGGCATAGCCATCATCCATCAGGAGCTCAACACGGTGCCGGCGATGACAGTTGCGGAGAACTTGGCTCTCGGACGCGAGCCTTCGACCAGGTTCGGGGCGTTGGACCGTCGCGCCATGATTTCCCAGGCCCGAGAGAAACTTGCCCGTGTTGGGGCACGGATCGACCCACGCAGCGAGCTCGGCCAACTGAGTATCGGCATGCAACAGATGGTTGAGATTGCGCGTGCCGTCAGCGAGAACGCCAAAATCCTGGTCCTCGATGAACCAACGGCGGCACTGTCACGAAGCGAGACGCTGCACCTTTTCAAGATCATTAACGAATTGCGCGACGCAGGCGTCGGGCTGGTGTATATCTCCCATCGGATGGAAGAAGTCTGGGAACTTGGGGACCGCGTCACCGTGTTCCGCGATGGCACGTACGTCGGTACCAGGGAAAAGACTGAGATCAGCCCGCCCGATGTCGTACGGATGATGGTGGGCCGCAACCTTGAGGACTTGTACCACCACGACCGGCACAGCCCGGGAGAGGTCATGCTGGACGTGAAGGACCTCACCGACGGAGCCGGAATCGGCCCGGTCAGCTTCCAGGTCCGTGCAGGGGAAGTTGTCGCCCTTTCCGGACTCATCGGGGCCGGCCGCACCGAGACGGCCCGCATGATCTTCGGCGCGGACCGGCCCCGCGGCGGCACCGTCACCGTCCAAGGCAAGGCCGCACTGGCCTCCAGCCCTGCCCAGGCGATCGCCCGCGGGATCGCGATGGTGCCTGAGGACCGCAAAGACCAGGCCCTGTTCGTCTCCCACACTGTCGAGGACAACATCGCCGTCAGTTCCCTCGGTGGGCACGTAAACGCCGGTGTGCTCCAGCGGACCAGGATCCGGAATGCGGTGAAAAAGCAGATGGAACGCCTGCACCTGCGGCAAAACGCCCTGCGCCTGCCGGTTAGCGCGTTGTCCGGCGGCAACCAGCAAAAGGCGGTTTTGGCCCGGTGGCTGATGAGAGAATCCGACGTTCTGATCCTGGACGAACCAACCCGGGGCGTGGATATCGGCGCCAAAAGCGAAATCTATGAAGTCATCAACGACTTGGCCAGGGCCGGCAAGGCCATCCTGGTCATCTCCTCGGACCTGCCCGAAGCGATTGGCATCAGCGACCGGCTCCTGGTGATGCGCTCCGGCCAGATCGTCCACGAACTTAACTCACGCACCGCCAGCGAAGAGGACGTCATGTCCCATGCGACCGGTACCGCAGCACAGACAAACGGAGAATTCCATGACTAACCAGGCTCTCAACCCACAGGACGCTGACCTCCGGCCAGAGGCCGTAGCCATGCCTGCCCGCGGCTTCGACTTCGCCTACTGGTGGGACCGCGTTGGCATCCTCGTTGTCCTGATCGCCCTCGTAGCGTTGATGGTCGTCATCGCCCCGAACTTCGCGAGCGTCAACAACCTGCTTAACATCGCCCGGTCGATTTCCATCAACGCGATTCTCGCCGCCGGAATGACGTTCGTCATTCTCGCAGCCGGAATCGACCTCTCCGTGGGCTCTATTCTGGCCGTCGCGGGGGTCGCATCGGTCATGACAGGCATCGCGGGACTTCCCGCACCCGTCGCGATCCTGGTCGGAGTCCTGACAGGGGCCCTCGCGGGACTGATCAACGGCCTGCTCAGCTCCTACCTGGCGTTGGCCGCCTTTATCGTGACCCTCGGCACCATGACTTTCCTGCGCGGTCTGGCCTACACGATGACCGACGGGCAGCCCATTGTCTCCAACACCCTAAATTTCCGGGACATCGGCAACGGGTACATTGCGGGCATCCCCGTGCCCGTGGTGATCATGGTCATCGTCTACGTCGCGGCATGGTTCGTCCTTGAGCGCACCCGCTACGGCCGACACGTTTACGCCGTCGGCGGCAACGCTGAAGCAGCCAGGCTGGCAGGAATCAACGTCAAGCGAGTCCTCACTTCCGTCTACGTCATCGCGGGTGTCTGCGCCGGACTCGCCGGCGTCATCTTCTCCGCCCGGGTCGTCTCTGCCCAGCCGACAGCGGGCGGCGGCTATGAACTGGATGCGATCGCAGCGGTCGTTCTGGGCGGCACGAGTCTTGTTGGCGGCCGGGGCCGGATCTACGGAACCCTCATAGGTTCCATCATTCTCGGTGTCCTGAGCACCGGACTGATCCTGATGAACGTCCAGTTCTTCACCCAGCTGCTGATCAAGGGCCTCGTCATCATCCTCGCGGTGGCTATCGACAGCCTGAAGCAGCGTACGCTCCGCCTGCCGTGGTCCAAGGCCATCGCAGCCCAGAAAGCTGCATAAGCGCACACCCAACGCACCAGGCAGCAGCATCCTGCCTGCCCCCGGGGGGACATTTCCGGCCCGCTTTCCCAAGCGGCCGGAATGCAGCCCCACGCCAAAAAACCTGAGAGGAAAAGCCCGTGGCATTGCCCACCATCGCCGTCAAGGACGCCCTTCCCGGCCGCCGCACCAACGAACCGGTGACCTTCACCGTCGACGGCGTATTGACCGAGAGCCTTTGGACTGCAACTACCAGTTCCGGAGACACCGTTACCTGCCAGCGGCTGAACGCCCAACCCGAACCAGGTAAAACCACCTTCGTCACCGTCCTGTCCTTTGACGGCAGCCTCGAGCTCACGCTGACCGCACCTGTCACCGGTCACGTTGACGGGATCACCAAGCGCGAACCTGTCGAAGCCGACGGTTTCGTCCGCTTGGACACCGGATACTTCGACCTCGAAATGTGCTCGGGAACTGCCGAGGGTACCGGCGCCTCAAAATGGGGACTGCGTCATTTCGCAACGCTGAAAGAAGGCATCGACCTGCTGCCCTCGGGCAACAACGCCATCGGCGGGTTCTACGGCCCCTTCTTCACCCCCGAGAACGGCCTCATCAACCCGCCCGAACACACCACCGTCCACATCGAAACCATCGAAGAAGGCCCCATCCTGCATCACTACCGGATGCACGGGACAATCCCCGACGGCCTGCTCGAGGAACTCAAGGGCAAGACGTTTTCCATCGACTGGCAGTTCACCCACGGCACGCCCTACTTCACCCGCAGCTACCGGGTGGACGACTTCCAGACCGTCATCAACGGACGCTCCATAACCAACAAGATCACCGTCGGCGATGAATTCGAGGCCGGCCAAGGCGATGTGGTCTTCAACCGCTTCGAAGCATACGACGGCACACGGTACCGCTCCGGCGATCCCTACGCCGCTGAACTCGCACAAATGGTCGAGGAAACCATCGCGAACTCAACGTCCAACACTGCGAAGTTCCTGGAATTCCGCCGCCAACTCACCGGCAACATCGAAGCGGCCCACTGGGACCTGTACTGGCGCCTGTTCTGCAGCTGGGAAGGCGCCTTGGACAACGAGGAGATCCGCGAACGCCTCGCCCGTGTCAGGGCAACCTCGCACGTGCTCGCCGACCTGCCTGAACGGCGTTGGACGATAGCGGATGCCCCCGTCGATGTCTCGGCTGTGCCGCACGAAACCATCTTCGCCGGGCCGGCCTCAAAAACCGCCGAATTCCATTCAGACCTGGACAGAACCATGGTGTGGTGGACATCTGAACCGTCCGGTGCCTTCCAGATCGTCCAGCGCCGCCAGTCCGGCTGGGTCAACTGGGGAACCAACGGCGAAAACGAATGCCCCGAACTTCCCGTCGGTGTCCAAATTAAAACGGCATACGGTATGTTCAGCGACGGCTGGCAGCACGTGGCAGACCAACTGGAGACTGCACCCACGGCCCACCGCGCGTGACCTCCAAAGCTATGCCAACCGCCAGCCCAGACGCTTACCCCCGAGTGACGGTCATCGGTGAATCTCTCGTGGACGTCATCACTCACCCCCACAAAACGGGAACCTCGACCGCCATACGTCCGGGCGGAAGCCCGCTAAACGTTGCCATTGGCTGTGCGCGCCTCGGCATGACGACCAGTTTGATCACCCACTACGGCCAAGACCAGTACGGGGGGATGATCGAAAAACATCTGACGGCCAACGGGGTCGCCGCCCTCGTCGGCGGACACTCCCCGACAAGCGTTGCTACCGCAAACATTGACCACGCTGGAGCCGCCCGCTATTCCATCGCCATCACCTGGGATCTTAACGGGACCTCTCTTCCAGCGCTGTCAGCAGTCGAAAGCTCCCGCCACGTCCATGCAGGTTCGATCGCCACCGTCTTGCCTCCCGGGCGCGACACTGTCTACACGCTGCTGCAAGCTGCCCGTGGACGTGCCACGATCAGCTACGACCCGAACTGCCGGCCCGCGATCAGCGGAGATGTTCACAGCACCCGCCGGGACATCGAGCGGTTTGTAGCGGCGAGCGATATCGTCAAAGCCAGCAACGAGGACCTGGAATGGCTGTACCCGGACAGGACGCCAGACCAGACCGCGCACGCATGGCTCAAGCTGGGACCGGCCATAGTGGCAGTCACCCGCGGCGAAGGCGGTCCAGTGATCACAAACGGCCGCACGATGGTACAGATGCCGGCCCGGGAAATCGAAGTCGCTGACACCGTCGGCGCAGGCGATTCCTTCATGGCCGCATTAATTTCCTGGCTCGGCACGAGAAACCTCCTCGGCGCAGGCGCCCGGGAGAAATTGAAGGATCTCTCACCCCAAGCACTTCAGAACCTGCTTGACTATGCGAACGGCGCAGCATCCATCACCTGCTCCAGGCCAGGTGCCGATCCACCTTGGGCGCGAGAGCTCAGCGACCTATTTGCCGCCCCGGCGGATTTCCGGAGCGTGCATTGACCAACCCGCAAAGTCGAAAGCCGATGGAATCGGACCCACGGGCGACGGCGACAGCCGCCGTCGCAGCTACCGAAGAGCCAGACCGACGCAGGCCCTTCGCTGGTTTTCGTGGACGCTAAGGGCGAGGCCGGTGGCGCCCTCAGGGCGATCTCGGGCCCTTCCCTCATCGAGGATTTCAAACGCCGATAATGGACGTTCTGTAAGCCTGACGATCGATGGCAGGGGAGTGGCAGGGTCTCGGACGCGAGTTGTGGGGCCTGCAAGAATGGCCTGCATGGAGAACGATTCTGCCGCAATGGGCGGGAAACCAGAGTCGATGCTCGAGGTTCGTGTCGAGCTGGTCGACAGTGACCCCAAAATATGGCGCCAACTGGAAGTCCGTGGCTCGTTGACTCTGGACCGTGTCCACCAGACCCTGCAAACTGCCTTTGGCTGGGAGGACATGCACCTGCACAGGTTCACAGCCGACGACCCCTTCGCACCGTTGCGGACGGTGGATGGTCAGATGCCGGAGACGCTGCAATGGCTTCCCCGGCAAGAGTGCGTGGAGACGGATGACAGGCCAGAGGAAGACCTAGCCCTTGCCCAACTGCTGGCGCTTGGCGGTGGCGCGGCCTTCTACGAGTACGATTTCGGCGATAGTTGGCTGCATCGGCTTGAGCTGGTTTCACAGCGCACCTGGAGTGAGGGCACTTCACCGGCCCGGGTACTTGACGGTACCCGCCGGGGCCCACTGGAAGACTCCGGAGGATTCCCAGGGTACGAAGAACTCCTCGAGGCCCTTGCCGATCCGGCCCATCCAGACCACGCAGAGAGCGTCGAATGGGTCGCAGAGATCACTGACTCAGACGAACCCTTTGACCCAGCGTTTTGGGACGTCGAGTCCGTGAATCACGCGCTGGCTGCGCAGGCTCACGCGCGCAACTAGCGCGAAAAGGCCACCATGATGCCAGCGCGATACCTTCCCGGGAGTCTCCGTTGGACGTCCGATCCGGTGTCCCAGAGAGCTGGCACCTCGGGAAGCCGAGGTAGTTCACCCGTAGGCTGGTGAGGTGAGGGTAGCGAAATCGGATGTCATCGCCGGGCTGCCGGCGGAGTTGGCCCGTGCGATCGTCCGCCGGTTCAGGGGCAGGGAAATGACCGTCGTGGGTGTGGCAGACCTCCTCGACGGCACCGGGCATGAACCCGGGACGGTGCTGGCCGAACTGGAAGCTGCCGGATACATGGAGACGGTCGAGACCGATGCCGCCGGGGACGTCTGGTGGGATACCACCATTCAGGGCAACGCTCTGGCGATGGCAAGCTTCGGGAAACCGATCAGCCGAAAGACCGCCGACCGGCTGGTTTCTGAACTGCTGAAGCGTGCACACGCCTACAACGCCGACCAAGGTAAGCCCCTGTTTGTCGACGCGCTTAGGGTCTTCGGCAGTTATCTCGACCCTCAGATCGACCCGCTGGGCGACGTCGACATCGAGCTCACGTACGGCAGAAGGATCACCGACCCCAAGCTCGTGGCGGACTACGCCAGGGCCAGCGGGCGGTCCTTCAGTACGTATGTGGACCGGCTGCTATGGCCATATACCGAACTCGTCCAGCACCTGAAGAACCGATCGGCGTTCATCAACATCACAACCGAGGACATCACCAGGCTCACCAATCGGTCCGAGACCATCTACAGCATCGATGCGGACCCGGACGCTGTCCCGCCGCCGGCAGACCGGACCCTCATCGGCCGGTGAAACGGCTCCTTTTCAAGCCTCTCCCCCGGCCATTCTCAAGCGCCGATAATGGACCTTTCGTCAATCTGGGGGAGTGGACGAGGCCCTCCCCTGCAGCCCAGACCAAAAAGAGGGAGCGGCCAGGCTACGTTCTTCTTTCACAATGGCCTTGCGGAAGCGCCCGTCTCGGTGCAGCTGCAACCAGCGCTCGCCCCCCTTGTGAACCTATAAGTCGACTTCGTCAAAGAGCGCAATTTGGCTCCCCTTAGACTCACCAGTGAGATGGCCCTCGGACAGGGGCGATGTGAGTACTTTCTCCACGACACTTGGTAGGGCGAATTGCCCGCGAAGAAAAGCCCCGATTAGCCTCATCAGTCGTTCGGTATCGCGACCGATTCCTAGCCGACGACTAATTTCCGGGTTCAGTTCACGCCTACGAACGAGCCTTTCGAAGAGAATCACGTCCAACTGCCTGGGCAGGAGAGCAGTCAGAGACGCTTCCGAAGAGAGCCGTTGTATCAACTCGACTAACGGTTCGGCATATCCAGGTTCTGTAGGTAGGAAAGCCCCGGACGCGGTTGCCCTGATATCTGCCGGTGCATCTAAGGAATTTAGAATCTTGCCGAGATACTCATCAAATCGTTCAGAAAGTTTCCGGACGGCATAGGAGGGCACGTCACCCGAGGAGAGCCTATCCGCAGCAATGGCACGGAACCCCACGCTGTCCATCGTGTTAGCTTGTCCCGCGATGACAGCAAGGTTAAGGGTGATCAGGGCGATGCCTTCAGCAAAAAACCATCTAGCGGCCCTGGCTTCCTGAGCATGTGACTCGTCAGGCCAGCTCTTACCGAGCTCACGGATGAGCCCCAAGGTGCGTTTCAGAGCGTCAAAGGGCCCAAGGAACCAAACTTCTGAAGTTAAGAACCAGTAAGCACGTTCGAGAGTAGGCTCCTGCTTAGCGAAAGCGAGTACGTCCTTTTTCAAAAGCGCGACGGTCTCGCCATTAGACCCGATGTCAGCAAGGTCAGCTATCCCTAGCCGCTGTTCACGTGCGGCGAGGTCGTCCATGTGCTGGACCGAAACTCCGAGGCGCCGACAGGCATCCCTTACGCCAACTGAAGTTCGGAAAGCAGTTGTGATCTCGCCGCTTTCCGCTCCGATGAGCTCGCGGACACCTCGTAGCCAAAGCGCACGGTCCAACGGCCGAGGAGTGTTGTTGGACTTTCCGGTTTTTACTTCGCCGATATGTTTATGAGCACGAAGGGCAGCGTCCAGAGAGACCGCAAGTACGTCAAGGTCCGTTATTGTTGCCGAATCGCTACCGAATTTGTGCGTCAGGTCCACACCCCTGCGTACAAAGTAGCCGTCCCAGAACCAAGCCTGAGCGACCCGAACTTCTGCTTTTGCCCCGGGATCAAGACCAGGGATCGTCGCGGCGTGCTGCACGCTGCATCTCCTTCCGAAGCTCGTTTATTGACGCAACCATCAATTCATTAGCAGCGCCTGTCGTTTCCTCAGTCCGCATATCTTCCGGCTTTTGAAAGCTGGCGGGACGCTGATTCAACGTCAGCTCACCTGTTCCCGCGGAGTCTGTGATCCGTCGGATCCAATCCAGCCCCGCTTCAGCGATTTCAGGCTTAACTAGGCGGAGGTAAGCCCTGCCTGCGTCTGGTTCGACTGCAACAACTCCGGCGGCTTCCAGAAGGTAGTAATCGGTGCCGATATTCGTCGCCGGTCCCACTACGCCCCGCCTTAGGAGCGCGTTTACAAGCACCGTGGGGCTGTGGATGATTCCACCACCTGCTATAGCACGTTCATGCCCGAAAAGAATGTGTGCGACGAAGAGCTTCCTGAGATGGAATGCTTCTGTGGTGGTGCACAAATTGTCTTCGGCTTCCAGCAAGGGGGAGAAGACGTAGGTCGAACCATTGCCGGTGGAGGATTGAACGTTCGCAGCCTGGATGAGTCCAGCGTTTCGCGCACTTCGAATAACTGCCGGCGTGGCTACTAGCTTTGACATGTGAATGCCAGGAGTGGCAAGGACCTGCTCGCTCATTCCGAGAAGGGCGTCCCTCTCGTTTGGGGGCAGCTCGCGCAGGAACTTCGCAAGGGAAAGCTGGCGGGTGCCCCAGACGTAAGGGCTATAAACGACGCGCTCATTCAGCTCTGCCGAAGGGACTGTGAGATTTAGCCCCACGGCCTTAGCTAGGGTCAGGGCACTGGCCGCCTCCGCCTCGCCGAACCCACGGCTAACGACCTCCTGCAGATGGTCCGACTCTGCAAGCGGTGCGATGGCAGCCACTTCGACAGAATGCAAAAACGCCAGGTCGGAGCGCTGCGGCATCAAGACGTTCAGAAGCTGGACCGTCTGCTCAGTTACGGTCGCTGAAACCCCAATATATTCATCTAACCCGACTATCCGCCCCTGGTCGGAGAGAGAGTAGTCGATGAGACCGGCACGCTTTAGTGCAGGAAGTACGGTATTTGAGAGCTCTAGGAAACCTAGGCCTGCGAACTTCGCATATTGTTGAACTAGTTCGTGCGTCAGTGGGAAGATCGCCTGATGGCCCTTGAGTCGGGCCGCGAAGTCCATAGCTTTCCCCGTGAGCAGGAGAACCTCTATTTCAGCCCTGACATGGTGATCCGCAATCTTCTGGTCGTGTTGATGTACAAAGACTACGGCGCGACCAAGCCTCTTGATGTCATCACCCTGCATGCTCAAACCCTTCAATCCCACAGCGACTAGAAATTTTTACCCCGCTACTACCCTGAGGTTTGGCCGGAGAGGAGGGGAAGATTGTGCCGACCCCCTCAGCCCGACCGGAGCCAGCTTGAAGATGAGATCATTTACATCCTCGGCACTGACGGCTAGGTCGTTGCACAGCTGTTCGAAGCCACCCGGTCTGTTCCATAGGTCGTTCACTACCTGAGTTAGCAGTCGAGACGATTCTCGATTTATGCCGTTAGGTTCTCCAGACCGATATCCCATCCGAGACAGGTTGACGCAGGTCGTGTGGTAGAGCCAGTCGCTGAGCAAGCCAAGGTCGTGGAGGCGGTAGGCCAATGCCATTGCCGAAACGTTCCATCGTTTTTTCTTACGCAGAATCTCATCTAGCGAAGGATTAAGCCGAACTTGCGCCCGGACATCCGCCTCCGGCATTAGGAAAGCCGAAGCGAAACTGTCCGCCTCGCGTTCAGCCTCCACGCCGGATGGTTTAACTGATTCCGCGTGGAGAACTAAGTGGCCCAATTCGTGAGCGGCGTCAAACCTTCCCCGTTCGGCGGACTTCTTTGTACTAAGAAGTACGTAAGGAGTGCCCGAATCCCGGAATGAAAAGGCGTCCATTTCTCCCTTGTCCGCCTTGGCTGAAAACACGGCGACACCATGGAGCTCCAGGAGGTGAATCATATTTCCTAGCGGAGCCTGTCCTAATCCCCACTTGGCTCGAAGGATCTCCGCAGCAGCGGACGCATCGGGTGCCCCAGTGAATTTATGCAAGGTTGGGACATCTGCGGGGGGAGTATCGTAGTGAGAGTCAATCCACGCTCGGAGCTCTATCGCATGGCCAGAGACTGTAAGAGCCATGTCTCTATTCCTGGCAGTCATCTTGCTTGGCGCGCGGAAGCTGACGGAAGCTACGGGGACTTCTTCGATGCCAGGGCGCGCGAAATGCTCGAGTGGCACGCCTAAGACATGACCTAATCGCCGTAGCGTCTCGGGGGCAGGCTCCTTTTTTCCGTTCTCGAAGTCGGAAATACTCTTAGTGCTGACTCCACTTGCAGTACTAAGCGCTGTGATTGTCATCCCCCGCCGCCTGCGTGCGTGAGTAAGGCGAGCGGAAACAAACGGCGGCCTGTTTTCGAGGCTCATTTCCGAAGAACTTCGAAGTCGTAGCTTGGTGGTTCTTCCTCACTTCCCAGGGCCAGACCAGCGTTCGGATCGATTTCGGGGAGAAGGATGCGGTGGATCCAGTGTGTGATTTGCTCTCCGACCATGTCACCCGGGAGGCTGACCTCAGCTCGGATCCGCCCATCGTCGGCGACATATGTGAGAAGGACCCAAGTCTGGCGGAGACCGCCCAACACAGGCTGGACATCCTGGGGTCGGAACAAGACCGATTCCTTGTTACCCATCACGGCATTGCGGATGCTGCGGCCCTTGGGGTTCTTGTTCGTGGGCGTTGCATAAGCCAATCCAGTTGCACTGTTTCCCCCTGTGATAACAAGGGCGTGCTCGAAGCTTGGGTGAACGATCGTAGGTTGATGATCCGGATTGATTCTCTCCCAGCCTTGCTGCGCGAGAGTTTCGCTCATGCGGCGAACGTGCCGCGACCATCGAGCGTATTCTCCAGCTCCCGGAGCATCGAGTTCTGTGTACGTGGACTTTTCCGCAGCTCCGTACAGCAACGTGTCATGAATTTGCTCCACCGTCAGCCCAAGGTCAGCCAACTTGTGACGAGCAACACTCTCTTTGGCGTAGTCGAATAGCACGTCTCACCCTTTCGTTAGGTTCATGATACACAACCTAATCTTAGGTAAAGAATCGCGAACCTTGGCGTGGCGGCAGGATCGCCACAAGGCAATGGGTGCGGGGTCGCAGGGAGGCGGTTGGATCGAAACGCCGATCACGAACGCTCCATAAGCTGGAGGAGGCGGGCTGGCGAGCAGGGTGCAACCCGTGGCCTTGGCCTGAGGCAGAGCTGGTGGGGGCTGCCGGGTCCGGTCACACAGGGTGGCGCCTCGGATGCCAGCACAGAGATGAAACGTCCGGTGGCTGGCCGGGAAACCCGCGAAATTGGCGAAACTTCGACCAAATAGCGGTTGGCCGAAGTTCCAAGAACAACCCTGCCCGGTGAACCTTGAGGTTGGCTGTGAACAGTTGCGGGACCCGGATTCTTTGCTTGCCGACTCTGGCAAGATTTCCCCTGGGAGGCGGCGTCTACTCCAGTCTGGCTTGCCGGAGGTATTGGTAGACGGTTTCCCTGCTGATTCCGTAGTCACGGGCGAGGATGACTTTGGGGATCCCGCTGCCGGCTCGCTGGACCAGCTCGGCCGCCCGTTCCGGGGTCAGGGTCTTCTTCCGTCCCTTGTAGGCGCCACGCTGCTGGGCCAGAGTGATGCCCTCGCGCTGGCGTTCCCTAATGAGGGACCGCTCGAATTCAGCGAAAGCACCCATGACGGAGAGCATGAGGTTGGCCATGGGGGAGTCCTCACCCGTAAATACGAGCTGCTCTTTGAGGAACTTCACCCGCACCCCGCGTCGGGTGAGGCCCTGGACAAGGGCGCGGAGGTCATCCAGGTTACGGGCGAGCCGGTCCATGCTGTGCACAATCACCGTGTCGCCCTCGCGGGCGAACCGCAACAGCTCCGCGAGCTGCGGTCGTGCTGTGTCCCGGCCGGAGGCCTTGTCGGTGAATACCCGGTCCAGAGCCTGACCTTCAAGCTGGCGCTTTTCGTTCTGGTCGAGTGTGCTCACCCGAACGTAGCCGATTCGCTGACCATTCACGGCGGCCTCCAACCCTCGATGCCTGAGAACGAGTGTCAGGGTACGCAAGAAGAACGTCAAGACATCCCCTTACGCTCACAGTGCTGTCCGGGACCTGGTGAGCGCCATGGCCTCATCCTCCTGATGTTCAGCGGCATAAGCGGAAGTCAGCAACCGCCGGTTGATCCTGGCGCAGGAGAGGGGGGGCAGGCCTCTGAGCTGGAACAACTCCAAGACCGTGGACGTTGCTCCCTCGGTCAGGAAAGAACCGGCAAGCAAAGAAATGAGAACCGCCTACTGTGGCTACCGATTACGATGAAGTCCGCTCCGACGTCAAAGAATCCCAAGAACGCTCGCTGGAGGCACTGAAGTCTGCCAACGCCCCAGATGCACGCAGCGTCGTCACCGAACTGGACGAATCCGAAGCTCTCGACGGAGGGCTGACCCCCGGCGGCGAAATCGTCTCGGAAGAGCTCATCGTCCAGGTCATCCCGCAGGGCAAGGACGAATTCACCTGCTCATCGTGCTTCCTGGTCCGGCACCGGACCCAACTCGCACGCGAAAGCAACGGCCATTCCTACTGCAAGGAATGCGAAGCCTGACAACCTCCCCCGCGGCAAGGGCCGGCTGTGCGCCAAGCCCCCGAATATTCGGGGATAGTTTCAAATGCTGAAATTCTCCGGAATATTTTGGTTGGGTTTGTCGCCTCGACGGCGAGCCGAGCAAGGCAGCAGGCGCCCGCTGCGGCACATGAAAACGCTTGGCGTTCGGCCAAAGCCTGTCCAGAAACATGTACATGATTCTGGACAGGAAGGAGGTCGCATTGCTAGCATAGGCACATGACAATCGCCAGCGTCGAAACTGTTACCCAGGCTAGGTCAGGGCTCCCGGGGCACCTTCGGGCCTTCCGGGAAGAGGGAGTGTTGGCCGAGCCAGCGTTGATCGGTGGACACCGTAAGCCAGAGGCCGCGCTTATCCCCATTGAAATGTATGAACAACTATTGCCTCAAATTGACGAGATTCGCATGAGGGCCGAGGTTACCCATCGCATCGCGACCAACCGTTCGATGCCACTTGCAGATTTGGTCTCGGAACTGGGGCTAGACTCGGCCGAGTAGATGACATATGAGAAAATAACCGTACTTGAAGGTTTTAGGAGCGATATCAAGCTCCTCCCGGACAACTGCCAGCGAATGGCCATCCAACTTCTCATGGACATCCGGGACGGCCGGATATCCGGTCTTTCACTGGACGAGTCGTCCGCGACAGGCGACCTCAGTGACTGCTATAAGGTCTACTTTGATCCCGATCCTGAATTTGATAATCGCAGTGAGTGGCGATTTCGCCTCGTCTACCGACTTTTGGGCGACGGCGCTGTTGCGGGGCTAACGGTGGAAGGCGTTGCCGTCGGACGGCGGCACGGGCTTGACGCTTACCTGCGTGCCGTAGCTAATTTGGGCAGGTAGTAATCGGTAACTGGTGTAAAACCCAGAAGTGTTGCATCTGATGCAATATGCAGGGGTTTACTTGACATAAGGACGGTTATCGGCGTTTCCGAATCGGGTGGAGGTGTGGGGTCACCATTGTTGAACTGCCTCACCAGCTGCACCAGGGCTATTAGCGGCGCTTCAGATTGGCTGTGTGGACCAACGCGTCTCTACGGCCGGCACAGAGAAGGTAACCGTGCAGCCTATTGGTCCGCCTTCAGTACATGTCGTTCGCGGATGAGCCCAACTGGGACTTCTGGATGGACCTGCACAATGTACCTCCCGATGCCTAGGCGGGTCATCATAATTCCCGTTCGACGCTCGATAGCGGTTTCCATCACCAAAGTAACCGCGTTGTGGAGAGCGTGGTCGAGGTCTGCTGCCTTTGCGACCACAACTTCAGCCACACCAGGTGAAAAGACCGTTACTTCACCACTGCCCGATACGGCATTCAGAGCAGTACGCATTCCTTATACCCTCTCGATGTCGTTGGCCCGCGGCCGAAACATGAAGCTCCAAGTCCTGCAGTAGTCCATCAACAGAGGACGCTCGTCCTGCCACATGACGGGCGCGGAGTACCATTCCGTATGCTCTTGCCTGCTGCTGGGCCAGCTCGGAGCTCGGCCTTAGGCGGCCAAGTTGAGCGGGACGGGTACCAGTTTCTGGAGTTCTTCGAGGGTGCAGCCGAAGGTTTCGCGGACGGTGACGCCTTCGGGTCCGGTGAGGAAGACGGCTTTGTCGGTGTAGACGCGGGTGACGCAGCCGACGCCGGTGAGCGGGTAGGTGCAGGTTTCCACGATCTTGGAGGCGCCCTGTTTCGTCAGGAGCGTCATCATCACGAACACGTCCTTGGCGCCGGTGGCGAGGTCCATGGCGCCGCCGACGGCGGGGATCGCCCCGGGTGCCCCGGTGTGCCAGTTCGCGAGGTCACCGGTGGCGGAGACTTGGAAGGCGCCCAGGACGCAGATGTCCAGGTGCCCGCCGCGCATCATCGCGAACGAATCGGCATGGTGGAAGTACGAGGCGCCGGGCAGTTCGGTGACCGGGATCTTGCCTGCGTTAATGAGGTCGCCGTCGATCTCGTCGCCCTCCGCGGCGGGGCCCATGCCGAGCATCCCGTTCTCGGTGTGGAGGGTGATGTCCTGGTCCTCGGTGAGGTAGTTGGAGACAAGGGTGGGCTGGCCGATGCCCAGGTTCACAAACGATCCCGGGGCGATGTCCTTGGCCACGAGGCGGGCGAGGTCATCCCGGCCCAGGGGTGTGGCGGAGGTCTGGATGGAGGTTGTTGCAGTGGTCATCTCAAGCCACCTTTCCTGCTGAACTCGAAGCCGCCACGCGGACAACCGTATTGACGTAGATGCCGGGGGTGACGATGTTCTCCGGGTCGAGCCCGCCGACCGGGACGACCTCGGACACCTGGACGATGGTGTGCTTTGCAGCGGCGGCCATGATGGGGCCGAAGTTCCGGGCGGTCTTGCGGTAGACGAGGTTGCCCTTGCCGTCGGCTTTGAGGGCTTTGATCAGGGCAACGTCGGCGTGGATGGGCGTCTCGAACACCTGGCCGCGGCCGTCGATGATCCGGGTTTCCTTGCCTTCGGCCAGCATGGTGCCATACCCGGTGGGCGTGAAGAACCCGCCGATCCCGGCACCGGCAGCGCGGATGCGCTCGGCCAGGTTGCCCTGCGGCACCAGTTCGAGTTCGATCTTGCCGGCCTTGTACTTGGCGTCGAAGTGCCAGGAATCGGACTGCCGCGGGAAGGAACAGATCATCTTCTTCACCCGGCCTTCCTTGATCAGCAGAGCCAGGCCCTGGTCGCCCTGGCCGGCGTTATTGTTCACCACGGTCAGTCCGGTGGCCCCGCATTCGAGCAGCGCGTCAATCAGTTCGAACGGCTGCCCTGCGTTGCCGAACCCGCCGATCATCACGGTGGAACCGTCACTGATCCCGGCCACGGCCTCCTGGACCGAATCTGCAAAGTTCAACATTCCCCTACGCCTTCCGAGCAGTAACGTTTTCGAGCACCACGGCCAGGCCCTGGCCCACACCGATGCAGATCGCCGCGACGCCCCACCGTTCCCCGGAGGCCTGCAGGGACCGGGCCAGGGTGCCCAGGATCCGGGTGCCGGACGCGCCGAGCGGGTGGCCCATCGCGATCGCCCCGCCATGCCCGTTCACAATGGCAGGGTCGATGCCCCAGGCGTTGATGCAGGCCAGTGACTGCGCGGCGAAGGCTTCGTTAAGTTCGACGGCGCCCACCTGGTCCCAGCCGATGCCCGCCTTCGCGAGGGCCTTGTTCGCAGCCTCCACCGGGGCGAAGCCGAAGTACTGAGGGTCGTTGCCATGCGCACCGCGGCCCGCGATGCGGGCGAGAGGCTCAAGCCCGAGCAGCCCGGCGGCAGCCTCGGACCCCACCCAGGCCGCGGAAGCGCCGTCGGACAACGGGGATGCGTTGCCGGCGGTAACCGTGCCGCCCACCTCGGCGCCCTCAGGCTCTGAACGGAACACCGTCTTCAGTGCCGCAAGCTTCTCCGCGGTGGAACCGGGCCGGATGCCCTCATCCCGCACCAGGTCAGTGCCCGGCACCGGGGCCACGAGGTTGTCGTAGAAGCCTTCGTCCCATGCCGCGGCGGACAGGTTGTGGGAGTTAGCGGCGAACTCATCCTGTGCCTGCCGGGTCACCCCGTACTTCTCGCGCAGCCGTTCGGTGGCCTCGCCCAGGGAGATGGTCCACTCCTTGGGCATCGCCTTGTTCACCAGCCGCCACCCAAGGGTGGTGGAAGCCAGCGTCATGTCCCCGGCCGGGTAGGGCTTCTCCGTCTTCGGCAGCACCCACGGCGCGCGGGACATCGACTCCGCACCGCCCACGAGCATCAGGTCCGCGTCGCCGGCGTTGATCTGGCGGGAGGCGATGATCGCCGCGTCCAGCGACGAGCCACAGAGCCGGTTCACCGTGGTCCCCGGAATGGACACCGGCAAACCCGCCAGCAGGGTGCCCATCCGGGCGATGTTCCGGTTCTCCTCACCGGCACCGTTGGCGTTGCCGAACACCACCTCATCAATCCGCTCCGGATCCAGCCCGGGGGCGCGCTTTACGGACTCCTTGATCACGTGCGCGGCAAGGTCGTCCGGGCGGACACCGGCAAGGCCGGAACCGAACTTGCCGAACGGGGTGCGCACGGCGTCGTACACAAAAGCCTGGTTCACGAAATCTTCTCCAAAGTTCCTCTGATCTGCTGGCTGTAGGTATCTTCAACGAAGCAAGCAAGCACCCCTGCCAAACATCGTCTCGCCTCTCAGCTCTCGAGCATTTCCTTCTAAAGCTGTGAGAACCACCAACCCGACGTTCTTTACAAACAGAATGACCTTGCGCTGTTAACGAGGCAGAAATGATCCAACGGAGCGCCTTCAAGTCAGCGTATTGGCACCGTTCCGGCCCATGCGGATTCGAGTAGTTGCCTGAGGGCATCCTGCGTCACCGACCGTGGGTTCGTTGGCGGGACCACCGGGAGTATTAGCTGGACTGCTTCCAAGATGCTCGTCTCGGCCAGCCCATAGTCCCTCAGCGCTCGTGGCGCATCAATTGCCTCCTGCAGCGCGTTAAGGCCATCGACGGCTGCCTCGGCACCAAACGCGGCAGCAATACGGGCGACGGCCTCCGGTGCAGCCGGAGCGTTGAACGCGAGAACGTGAGGGAGGACAGCGGCATGAGTTTCGGCGTGAGGCAGGTTGTATGCGCCACCAAGAACATGGCAAATTTTATGATGCATACCGGAGCCGGCGGCAGCGAACGCGACCGCCGAGAGATAGGCTCCGTAGAGAGCCTGCTCCCGTCCTTTCCGGTCGCGCGGGTCAGCCTTGATACGCGGCAGGCCCTGTGACAGCGCCCGGATGCCCTCAGTGGCCAAGGCCTGGTTGATGGGGTCACTGCCTGGAGCCCACATGGAATCAATGCAGTGGGCCAAAGCATTCAATCCGGATGCCATGGAAAGCCCCGCTGGCAGGGAGTAGGTTAGTTCGGCGTCGTAGATGATCGTTTGGGGGAGTACAACGTCGTCTACTCCGGTCGTCTTGCGGGACGCCTCCGTCATGCCCCAGACGTTAGTGGCTTCAGATCCGGCGTAGGTGGTTGGAACAGCGACGATGGGCAGGCCACTGGTCAGGGCGATGGCCTTGGCCAACCCTGTCGTTGATCCGCCGCCAACACACACCAGCAAATCAGTACCTGCTTCGGCGGCGGCCGCCCGCGCCTTCTCCGCCTTTTCGACTGGCACATGCGGGGCAACATCCGTATAAGTCAGGGCTACCTCGATGGCAGAACTAACTCCTAGCGCAATCTCGATCTCGGCCTTTGAAGCGATCAGCATGATGCTGTGTGCACCGCGACGGGAGACTTCAGCCTCTAGCTTCTCCGCGGCTTTGCCTGGGGCGAAGAGCACGCGCTGTCCGAGAGTGTTATGTTCAAATTCGAGGTCCATAAAGGGTCCTTAGGTTGTGATTTGCCGTTGCGGGAGATAGATTGCGCGAGGTTCAGGGCGACTCCATCTGCTCGAACCTTGCGCAGCCGTCAACGGCGGCACATTGTCTTGGTGGCGTTGGTAGCTAATGCAGCCTGTCCCCGGCACTTGGCCTTACCGCGATTCTTTCTACTTGGAGAGCAATCTCCTCATCGCGCCGTCACACACACTTAGGCGTTGGTTGCTATAAACGCGGCGTCGATGTTGATCGTGACTTTGTCTCCGACCAGGACGCCACCTGCTTCAAGAGCCGCGTTCCACGTTAGGCCAAACTCTTTGCGGCTAATCACCGTTGTGGCAGAGAACCCTGCCCGAGTCGCACCAAACGGATCGACAGTCACGCCGTTGAATTCGGTTACTAGGGTTACGGGCCTGGTGAGGCCACGGATTGTCAGTTTCCCCTCCAGGTTGTATGTGTCGCCATTTCTGCTGCATCCGGTGGACTGGTAGGTAAGGGTGGGAAACTGCTCGACGTCGAAAAAGTCCCCGCCGCGAACATGGGCATCGCGGTCCAAGTTGTTGGAATTAAGGCTCTTCGCAGCGATGGTTGCGGTGGCCGCCGACTTCTCCAGTGTGTCTGACACCTGAAGGGTGGCTGTCACCTCGTCGAAACTACCGCGTACTTTGCTGATGCCTGCGTGACGAACAGTGAAACCGATCTCGCTGTGAGAGCTGTCGAGAGTCCAGATCCCAGGGGTAAGCCCTAGGAGGGTGGAAGGAGTGGAGTTGGTCGAAATGGACATTTGATTTTCCTAAGGGTGGTGGTGTTACTGGTCTGCTGAGTGTTGGTGACTATGCCGAGCTGCTGGTTTTCTCGGTTCTTGGCTTAGCAGGCGGCTTGCCGCGGACATGGCTTCATCAGTGATGATGTGTTCGGACCCCGGGGAGATCCGCAGGTCAACCTTTGCACCCAGCCTGGTCAGGATCTCCGCGGTGTCCTGTACCCGGCTGGAGGGGACCCACGGGTCGTGCTCGATGCTTCGAATAAGGACAGGGACACCATGCAGAGGTTTGTCCTGTTGGGATTCAACGGATTCGTTCCCGATATAGCCCCCAGTGAAAAGCAGGAGCCCCCCGAATGGCATTGGCGTGGTCAGGATGAAATGCGAGAGAAGGCAGGCGCCCTGGGAAAAGCCCCAAAGGACGGTGTCTTGTGGTGCAAAACCGTCGTCCTGCATCCTCAATAGAGTGGCACGCAAGGCTTCTTGGGCTTCAGCGACGTACGGTTCATTGCCCTCAATGGGTTCCATAAAGGGCCGCGGGTACCAGCTGTCGCCAAATGCACGGGGAGCGTAATAACGAATTCCGTGGGAACGGATCCTCAGTGACTGCTCCTGCATGAAGGACGGTGATTGGCCGCGGCCGTGCACCGCCATGACTGCCATGCGCGCCTCTGATCGTCCAGTGCCCCATGACACCACGGGTTGTTCGAGATGTCTGTTAGCTGCCATGGCGGTTACTCCTACCTGGTAAGGACTGGAGGGAGCGGGATGGTCAAGGTCACGCTCCCTCCAGTGGTTAGACGGTGATGTGTTCGAGTTGCTCGAACATTTCATCTCGGCGTGACTCGAACTGGGGAGGGACCTGGAACTTCGTCCCGAGTTCGTGCGGGGACTCATCGCAATCCCAGCCACCGTCCTCGTGAGTGACCGCCAGTTCGAACAGAGCACCACCTGGAGTGCGGACGTACACCGACTTGAAGTACTTGCGGTCTTTAAGTTCGGAGATGTCCGTGTAGCCGGCGCCTTCGATGCCGAATTTCACTTCGTCCTGGTTCTTCAGGGTGTCCAGGTTCCACGCGAAGTGGTGGAAGGTTCCTGCACCGTAAGTCCAGGTACCCTGGTCTTCACTCCGGTTCGCGATCAGTTCGATGTGGTTGCCGATTTTCTCGTTGCCGACCTGGAGTGCTGCCCGGTCTCCGTCTTCCAGAATGGTTCCCTGGGCGAAGAAGGTGTCGTTGGCGAAGTCGACCATACGCTCAGGGGTTGAAACGTGAATTCCGACGCCGTGCAGACCATGAATAGCATGTTCGGCCGGTACGCCATTCCCTGCAAATCCTTCGCGGTCGTCATTTTCATTGCCGACGAAAACGTACTCGATGCCGCTGGGGTGGCGGAAAGCGAGACGTCGCTGATCGAAAACCTCGATATTTTCAACATCAATTTTGTGCTGGTTAAGTCGCTTGTGCCAGTAGTCGAGGGACGTCGGCGGTACCGAGAGCAGAACTTCACGGGCCTGGTTCGTTCCCCGCTTGCCAACAAGACCGGCTTGGGCCCACGGGAATGTTGTAACCACCGAGGAGGGATCACCGTTGGCGTTGGAGTAGTAGAGGTGGTAGACGGGCGTTGAACCGTCGAAGAGGACCGTGCGTTTGATGAATTTCATGCCCAGGGTCTTGACGTGAAAATCAACGTCTTCCTGGGCACCTCCGACGGACAGGGTGACATGGTGCGAGCCTTCAAGATAGGCCATGGTGTTGCTCCTTTGTTTATCGATGAAATGGGGTTGGACTTGGGGGCCCTATGCGGGCTGGGGTTGGGCGATGTCCTCGGCGTTCGAATTCGGGGCCTGGCTTGCGTGGCCCAGCAGGTCGATGAGAACTGCACTGATGGAGACGTCGGTGGCATCAGCATCAGTGACGGCACGCCAGGCGACGAAGCCGTCGGGCCGGACGAGTACGGCGCCCGTTGCTGAGATGCCATAGGCATCAGAGAAGCCACCGCCGGCGTCGGAGTATCCACCCGAGTCGCCAATGGAATGCACGTCGATGTCAATGTCGAGTGCTTTCGAGGCCCGAAGGGCGCGTTCGTGCCATGCCGGCTGATTTGAGCCTGTCAATAGGACGAAATTTCGCCCGAAGAGGTCAAGCGTTGAGAGGATTTCTCCGTCAAGTTCAATGGGGTGGTGTGGGGCTCGGGTGCCGGCGCGGCCCTTGGATTCGCGGGGATTGCCATGGAGCTCGCCGAGGTCATCGGCGTCTGCTGTCACGGCTGTGGACCTGTAGCGGTAGCCAAGGTCGATGTTCGCGTCGCTAACCAGAGGTTCCATGTCGTCAGTGGCTAGGAATGGTGCCGCCCGTGCGACGTATCTCGAGAAGGCCTGTGCGACGGTAAAGCCTGCTACGGGCCGACGCTCAGAGTCGTAAGTCGACAGAAGTTCGGGCTGGGCGTCTCCCTTTATAACGGCGGCCAGCTTCCAGGCCAGATTATGGGCGTCATGGATTCCGGTGTTACCACCGTAACCACCGTACGGGGGCATTGAGTGCGCCGCGTCACCGACGAGGAAGATCCGCCCGCTTTGCATCCTTTCTGCCACCTGAGCTGTCGCCTGCCACCGCATGACGTCATCGATCTCGACCGCGATACTGTCGTCGCCCAAGGCCGCGCGGACGAGGTCCACGCAGCCCTCCTCCGTCAAATCGGTCCAGATGTCACTGTTCGGGTTTAGCGGATCACCAAGACCGTGGACAGCTAGAAAACCTGACTTGTACGGCTTCTCGATACGGAAAAACCCCTGCAGTGTTGGATTGACGACCATAATAACTCCCAGGTTCCGCCCTCGGAGCAGTTCTTTGACGTCCGCGCGGAAGTAGATGGTGATGCTTTTTGACAGCACGCCATGTCCCACCCTGCTGATCCCGAGCCGATCCCTTGTTGGGCTGTGGGCTCCGTCAGCGGCGAGCATGTACCGCGCCCGGACTGTTGAGGTCTCTCCGGTGTCGCGGTCCCGGATTAGGGCCGTCACTCCGTCGGCGTCCTGTTCAAAACTGACCAATTCCGTCCCGAACAAGGTCTGCGCTCCGAGCTCCTGTGCCCGGCCCTTCAGCACCGGCTCGATTGCCACCTGTGTGGCAAAAAGTCTCTCGCACGGGCTCAAATCGCGGACACCATCATTGAGTTTGGGCAAGTGCCACGCGATCTCTTCGCCCGCCAATGTCTCCACGGACATGATCGCGGCATCCTGGTCAAACTGTTCCGCCGATTTGGCACTGATAATTTCCTCGAGCCCGGCAGTCCGCAAAATCTCCATCGAACGCTGAAGGATTAGGGCGGCACGGGGATGGATCGCCGAACTGCGGTGGCGTTCCACGACTAAGGAGGGGATTCCATGGGTGCCCAGCAGGGCGGCGCTCGTCATGCCGACAAGGCTGCCGCCCACTATCAGGACTGGAACGTCATAATCATTCATAGCTACCTCTTCCTGGTCAACCCGATAGTTTGGGCACGGGTGACAGCTTTCATTGCTGGTGCTCTAGGGGGAATCGACGTTTGACGAGCGCTCTTTAGATCCGGAAGGCCCGGCATCACACGACTTCTTCTTTCGTTTTGCGTCTTCCGAAATAAGCTATAGGTGAGTCGGGTCACAAAGCATCGCTCTAGAGTGCGGTCGCATGTTCATTCCGTGCAGTAAGGTCAGCGCGACTGTCCGTCACTCTTCGTACGCATAAAATTGGAAGACTAACGGCGTGCAACGACGCACTGTCCGTCATTCCCTGCAGGCCGCAGAGGAGGAGACGCATTTGAAAAGCGAGGATTCGGCTTCACGATCGTCCGCCCAGAACCAGAATCAAAGTCCGCAAGCAGCGGTTCGGAGTATTGAGGACTGGGGAGTCTTGCTATCACGGTCGCTGATGAGTTTCGAAGTTGAATTGGAACGCCCCGGAGCGTTTCAGGGCTATCTGCGGAATCGGAAAGTTGCCGGCATTGAATTCATAGAGATGTCCACCGGCAAGCATCTGGCGCACCGAGGAGCTGAAAGTATCAGCAGTACGGATCGGCCCGATTATCTTTTGTGCCTGCAAATTGCAGGGGTGGGTGAGTTCTCGCAGGACAACCGCACCGCTGTTCTCCAACCGGGTGACCTCACCCTTTTCGACACAACCCGGCCCACGACGGTGGTGAGTAGCACGGACTACCGCAACCTCTGCATGAAGTTTCCCCAACGTCTCATCAACCTTCCGCCGGAGCAGTTAGGCCAGTTGACAGCAACACGTACAGGAGCAAGGGACGGATTCGCCCCAGCGGCGGGTACATTGCTCATCACGATGAACCAGCTGATGGATACTAGCTCGGGCAGAAGCAAAATTCTTGCCGCCCAAGGAGCTCTGGACATCATCACCACCATGTTCCAAAGGCAATTGGATATTTCCACCCCTTCATATCCACAAGCAACGTCTCCGGCCTTGCTGGAGCAAATTAGGAGCTACATCGACGAAAATCTCTCAGATCCTGGGCTGGGACCGAGGACTATCGCGGCCGCGCATTACATCTCACTGCGCCAGCTTCACGGCATCTTCCAAGCCCAAGGGCTCACCGTTGCGTCTTGGGTCCGCCATCAGCGGCTGCAACGCTGTCGGCGCGATCTAAGCGATCCCGCTCTCCATGCCGTTTCCGCCGCCTCCATTGGGCTCCGATGGGGCTTTAAGACCGCGTCTCATTTCGGAATGTCCTTTAGGAAAACTTTTGGACTTACGCCCGCCGAATTCCGGCAAGAGGCGCTTAGCGGCTCTTGGGGCGTTTGAGACTAAAAAAGCACGGGCAACGGCGCGTTACGAATATGCTCCTCAGCCAAATACGCGAGTTGGAAGGATCAGGCCATTCTTGGACACTGTTGATTTGGGACATCCGAGGCAGAGTCCTCATTGGCTTGGACTTCGTAGACGCTACTTCATTTTGGGCCTGGTCGAGGTAAATACCCTCATGCTTTGCACCGTTTTCCACCGTGTGGTTCCCTAGGCGCAACGGATTGCATGGCAATAGTGCCACGCACGCGCCGGGTTTTCTGCCGATGGCAAAACATCGCCGGACGTCGGTGTCAAGGCAACTGAGCTGAACTTGACCCGGCCCGCTGCAGGTCGCCTAAATATGGGCGCTTCACGCGTTGTAGAGGCCGCACGGGACCCTGCCGAAGCACATGGGACGCGTTCAAGATGTCGACGAAAAGTCAAAGGAAATCTTCCTCGACATGCCGGGTGACTTTTCAGCGTATCGGTCTGCCGGCATCTGCAGCTCAACAGTAATATCGGTGGCGAGCGAGGCCCTGCGGGGGATACGGATGATTGCGGGGATTCGTTCGCCTGAGCCGACACGGGCCCACCCGGCATAATCACCGGAGGCGGGCAACATTCCTTGCACGGCGCGGGCTTTCGTTCTCCACGAACCCGCAGCCCGAGTCACCTCCATTCTGATTCTGTGGGGTCGTCCGAGGATTTGCTCAGCGATGCCTACGTCTCCAGATGAAAGTACTTCGCGCACCCAAGTCGAGGAGTAGCGCCTGCCCTCGGTTCCCCCTGCGGTACGATCGCCCAAGACAGATACGTCGAAGCTCCATCTGAGCCCAGCGGCGCGCAACGTCTCAATGTTTCCGGCGCGTCCCTGGCCGAACCGGCAATCCTCTCCGACGACCACAGCTGCAGCGTGCAGTGTCTTCACGAAAACCTTCTCTACAAAGACTTCCGCCGCTTGGGCCGCGACGTCTCTGGTGTATCTGATGACCAAGACAGCATCCACACCCTCGACTTCAAGAGCAGCCAGCCTGTCCTCAAGCGCCATGACGGCCAAAGGAGCCGTTTCTGGATAGAGCAACTGGGCGGGCAAGGGATCAAAGGTTACAACGACGGACTTGGCAGCGTTTGTTTCCGCCGCATTCAGAAGCCTAGCGAGAAGGAGCTGATGTCCACGGTGGACGCCGTCGAAGCAGCCCAAGCTGACAACCGTTTGGCCAGTCTCAGCCGGTACGTCCTCCAAAGAGTTCCAGATTTTCATTAGACGATCCGGACTAGATCGCAGCTCTGCCCTAATAGCGACACGTGCTGACGTAACTTCGGGCCTGATACCTGTGATTTGAGCGTACGGCAGATTCCGCCGCACTTTGGGCCTGCATTGGAGCTCCCCGGGTCACTGTATAGCCGACCCGGGGCGGTGTATATACCAGAAACGATCAGAGACGTGGAGCGCGCAGGACGATACGCGAACGATTTCATCAATCTTGGGAGAATGACACGGTTGCCGAGGTGTATGCGTAGAGGTGACATTTTCCTCCGAACGAGTGCGGTTTGAGGCCCGCCTTAATCATTGCCCCCCTTCGTTAACGCTGCCGAAACCGGATGTCAGAGCCCGAATGCGTCGTTACTTCGCGACACGGACATGAACAGCAGCTTTTTCAGGGCTCCTGGAGCCGTTCTCGCTGCAGCAGCTGCGGAGCGCACTGGTGAGCAGGCAGCCTCGGCGCGTTACTCTTGGAATCCGCGCGGACTTCCCCACGTACATCGAAGACACACCACAATCCTCCAGCGCGTCTACATGTTTATGGAGGACTAACGGTCAGACGAAAGATGTCGCCTGACCGCCAGTCCCCCTGTGCCGGATTACGCGCTTTGCAGGATAGGAAATATGCTTTCGCGTATTCGCTGCTGCAGCCGTAAAAAAGTATGATGCTTGAGCGAGTCACAGGGAGTTGCCCACTCTGCCAGCATTTTTCTCCACCGCACGACTCTGTGATGGTCCCCAGGGAACGTCAAATGCCAAAACTAGCGTTTCAGCCTTCTGGACGCTGCCTCGCCGCCACAAGCCCTCGGTGCGGATCGGAACAACGCGTTTGTGCTGAGCCTTCCCTTCTGAGTCGAGCAAGGAGTGTCGACGCCAGCAACGCTGTCAGCAATTCGACCACGATCACGGCCACTGTTGATGCATTGCCAGCGTCCGTGGCCTGTAGCATCACGGAGTGCTGGGTCCCGTGAACGTGGCCTTGAGGGGTCTGAAACAACATAGGGCCCGCATGCAGCGCTGCCATCATCAGTGCAGCGATGCTAATCTGCCGGAGCGCCCGCACCTTTGGACGGTGCCAAGTATGCGCGGCGCACGGAACGCACACCCCAACCATGACGATGATCATCAGATTGAGCCACCATGGGTGAAGGCTATTAACCAGGAAAATATGCAGCACGCATGATCCCGCTGTCGCGCCCGCGCAGAGGCGGCCGTGAAGCAGCATGCTAAGAGGGCCTTGGAGCCCGTCGCTCCCTACGTTCCTCCAATTCCTCGGCTGGGACTACTTCGAGCATGGGCTTTCCAGGTGCGCAGAACATTGTCACCACGAACTTGGTTTCAGCGTCCTGCAGGTTGTTCCCGTCCTGATAATGAATCACGTCTCCCCCTGGTTCCCAGAACGTCTCCCCGGCTTTGACCACACGTTGGGGCTCGCCTTCCAGCTCGAAAATCATTTCGCCCTCAACTACGTACCCGTAGGCCGGTCCGCTGTGGCGGTGAGGAGGGGATCCAACGCTTCCTGGGGTAAGCGTGACCAAAATGGTCATTGCATGAGCATCTGTCGGAATAGGCGGGGCCGCGACCGACGACAAAACGTCAATGACCGCGCGGCCTTCGAATTCATTGGATGTGTGCATTGTTGCTGACTTCCTTTCATGATCGACTTTGGGGTTTTATTAGGAGCAGGAAAAAGTTGTGTCCTAATTGCCGGACTTTGATCCTTGCCTCATCGGGTGCGACGCCCTAGGCGGCAAGCCTAGAGATTGAATGGCAGACCCCGGCAAAGAACCGCGAACCTAGGCCCAAATAGAGGACCTTTATTGGTGGTTGCCTTGTGGGTTACTCATCAGTGATTTGTCGTGGGCTGGGGTTTTCCGTTGACGCAGCGGGAGCTCCTGTGGTGCTAGGAGTTTGTGTTCTCCTGCAACCATTGGTCCAGAGTTTTCTCGCCGATGCGGGCTTCTCCGACCGGGACAATGGTTGTTTCCTCGATGGGGATACCGAAGTACCCGGCGTCAGGGTCAACGGCCACGGTGCGGGGATCGCCCTGCGCGCTGAGGACCCGGCTGGCGAACTCGTGCATGGGTGCTCGTTCGGGGCCGGCAATTTCAAGCTCCCCGTTCAGGGCAGGAGACACCGCTGCATCGGCGACCAATCGCGCGACGTCGGCGGCGGCCATCGGCTGCATCAAGTGGGGGGTGAGGAAGACTTTGCCGTCACGGGTCCCAACGTCAGCGATCATCGGGATGAACTCGAAGAACTGGGTTGCCCGGACCAAGGTGTAAGGCACCCCGCCGTCCCGGACTGCGTTCTCCTGGACCGTCTTACCTGCGAAGTACCCGACTGGACCAATCCGGTCGGTCCCCACAACGGAAAGGACCACGTGGTGCTGCACTCCGGCTCGCTTCTCGGCAGCAAGGAGATTTGCCGTGGATTTCGTGAAGAACGGAACCACAACGTTTTCGTCGAAATCCGTGGTGTTCGTCAAGTCGATAACAACATCGGTGCCGGCCATTGCTTCGTCCAAACCCTCGCCGGTCACCGAGTCCACACCGCTGGAGGGGGAAGCAGCAATTGCCTGGTGTCCCTGCCCGGTCAGAATATCCACAACCTGCCTGCCGATCAGGCCTGTGCCGCCTGCAACCAGAATTTTCATATCTCATCCTCACCTACTACTCGGATAACTTTTATCCGAGATGAAGTTTACGGACATCATGTGTCCGAGTCAACTACTATGGACGATATGAAGTTATCTGGAGGTGTCGAATGGGCTATCCACTGCTGCGTGGTCCTCAGCCGGATGGACGGGGCAGTACCCGCTGGGAAGCTCGCAGGACTCCACGATGTCTCAAGCAGCTATCTGGCCAAGCAGATGCAGGCCCTTTCACGCGGCGGACTTGTCCGATCGCTGCAGGGGCACGCCGGAGGCTACGTGCTGACCCGGCCCGCCGACCAGATCAGCATCCTCGATGTCGTACAGGCGGTCGAAGGCAAACAACCACTGTTCGTCTGCACTGAGATCCGCCAGCGCGGCCCCCTCGGCACCCCTCCAGAAAAATGCCTCACGCACTGCCCCATCGCGATAGCGATGATGACAGCAGAAACGGCCTGGCGGGACTCCCTCAACAAAATCACCATCGGGGACCTCGCCCACCAGGTAAGCAGCACGTCAGGACCGGAAACCTTCCAAACGATCCAGCACTGGTTCGCCGGCGCCACGGTCCCCTAACAACACGACACAGCAACCCAGAGCCCAAGCGCTCGGCGGTTTCCAACGATCGTCGCAACAGGCTCTAGTCGAAAGTAACTGAATCCGCGTTTAAGCCTGGACGCCTTACTGTGGCACCCCGAAGAGTAGCTCTTGGGGCTCAACCCGGACGCGGCGAAGGTGCAGTCAGCGCCGAGTGCTGACCTGCCTCGGACCGTCACGTTTGAGTTACCCCGGATTCTGTTGGTCGAAGCAACACCCAAACAGGGACTTCCTTCGATTTCACAACAGTCCGATTCGCCTACGGCATCAGGTTTCTCGCTCTCATCAGGGAGGGAAGGGGTCTCAAACCTTTAGCCCGCCCAGCCGGAGTCAATAAGGAAATTGGGTATCGGTGGTTGCGTGATGAGTACTGGCACCTAAAACTCTGTGCCGGTCAAGGTTTCAAAGTGGTACCTCCAAGAACGGCCAGCGATGCGTGTCCCTTGATTCAAGGCCGTTGCGAGAGATAGAGGATCAGCTTGCCCACCGCCTCTGATCCGAAAGCCACGGGAACTACGATCGTCTTCTGGCGAAACAGAACGCCGGTTTTTGCTTGTCGGTGAGGAAAATATGACGCTCACAAAGAGACCGGCGGCGCTGACGGCAAGGAGACTCAGCCCGAGGACTCTCATCGCCTAGCTTCCTTGATCGGCGCTTTTCTTATCCAATCGGTCATGAACGTTCCGGCGAGTACGCACAGCGCATAGAACGGCCACTCGCTCCTACCCGTTGCTAAGTGGGTAATCGACGTAATGAGTGCGCCTACGGTCAAGGCGTAAGCCCAAATTGTCATTATCAGCTTTTGCCCTTGCCAAAAGGGCCCTATTCCACACATGCCGGTCACTTCCGTCCGCAGGCAGCCTTGGTAATCAGCGACAATACCGGCTGCCTGGTCGATATACACCTGCATGCGCCGACTGGTATCCGCACCTCGGGCAACCATAGGTCGCACTGCGTCTGATCCCGCATTCTCTCAACCTTGAGGCCGTCGCGAGAGTTTTCCTGGAGATGCCCAGCAGAGCCGCTATCAACCTCATTGATTCGCCTCGGCTACATGTGGCCGCCGAATAGGCCACTCCAGCCGAATAAGCGCCACTCCCCAACTGGGACCCCCACCAATCATTGCAACGACCGCTAGCTGCCCATGTTGTCGTCGTATTGGCTCATTTTGATAGTAATCGGCAAGTCTGACACATTTCTGAAGGGTTAACGGGCGCAGACGATGCTGTTGGTATCTGTTAGTCGAACCTCCCGAAGGAACGAACTCGTCATGCACAACACCAGTGAGCCCCGATACTCCGATTATTATTGTCAGCTCTCATACCAGGATTTTTGTGCCAGGCTCGCAGCCGGCACTCTTGGAACTAACTACAGCATTTCCGAGAAGCAGCACACTGAGCATTTGGCAGGGCAGCTCGCCGGCGGACAGCCGATCAAGGGCCAATTCCCGCTAGGTGGGCGGTGACTGGATTCATCCAAGGAGGTCAGCCCTTGGAGCGCTCGTTGTTTAGGCAGTTCATGTGCTGCTAAGCGCCGGCGAACCAGTGCTGGATCGTTTGGAAGGTTTCCGGTCCTGACGTGCTGCTTACCTGGTGGGCGAGGTCCCCGATGGTGATTTTGTTGAGGGAGTCCCGCCAGGCCGTTTCTGCTGTCATCATCGCTATCGCGATGGGGCAGTGCGTGAGGCATTTTTCTGGAGGGGTGCCGAGGGGGCCGCGCTGGCGGATCTCAGTGCAGACGAACAGTGGTTGTTTGCCTTCGACCGCCTGTACGACATCGAGGATGCTGATCTGGTCGGCGGGCCGGGTCAGCACGTAGCCTCCGGCGTGCCCCTGCAGCGATCGGACAAGTCCGCCGCGTGAAAGGGCCTGCATCTGCTTGGCCAGATAGCTGCTTGAGACATCGTGGAGTCCTGCGAGCTTCCCAGCGGGTACTGCCCCGTCCATCCGGCTGAGGACCACGCAGCAGTGGATAGCCCATTCGACACCTCCAGATAACTTCATATCGTCCATAGTAGTTGACTCGGACACATGATGTCCGTAACCTTCATCTCGGATAAAAGTTATCCGAGTAGTAGGTGAGGATGAGATATGAAAATTCTGGTTGCAGGCGGCACAGGCCTGATCGGCAGGCAGGTTGTGGATATTCTGACCGGGCAGGGACACCAGGCAATTGCTGCTTCCCCCTCCAGCGGTGTGGACTCGGTGACCGGCGAGGGTTTGGACGAAGCAATGGCCGGCACCGATGTTGTTATCGACTTGACGAACACCACGGATTTCGACGAAAACGTTGTGGTTCCGTTCTTCACGAAATCCACGGCAAATCTCCTTGCTGCCGAGAAGCGAGCCGGAGTGCAGCACCACGTGGTCCTTTCCGTTGTGGGGACCGACCGGATTGGTCCAGTCGGGTACTTCGCAGGTAAGACGGTCCAGGAGAACGCAGTCCGGGACGGCGGGGTGCCTTACACCTTGGTCCGGGCAACCCAGTTCTTCGAGTTCATCCCGATGATCGCTGACGTTGGGACCCGTGACGGCAAAGTCTTCCTCACCCCCCACTTGATGCAGCCGATGGCCGCCGCCGACGTCGCGCGATTGGTCGCCGATGCAGCGGTGTCTCCTGCCCTGAACGGGGAGCTTGAAATTGCCGGCCCCGAACGAGCACCCATGCACGAGTTCGCCAGCCGGGTCCTCAGCGCGCAGGGCGATCCCCGCACCGTGGCCGTTGACCCTGACGCCGGGTACTTCGGTATCCCCATCGAGGAAACAACCATTGTCCCGGTCGGAGAAGCCCGCATCGGCGAGAAAACTCTGGACCAATGGTTGCAGGAGAACACAAACTCCTAGCACCACAGGAGCTCCCGCTGCGTCAACGGAAAACCCCAGCCCACGACAAATCACTGATGAGTAACCCACAAGGCAACCACCAGACAGCAGGTGCCAACCAAAATGCATCGGCCTCGTGTCGATGATTGGGACGCACGAAGCTGCGGTCAGCGAATCCTGCTGGCCGCAGCCTCGCCAATAAGCAAAATCGTGAATTGATTCATACCTCGGCGCGACCTTAAACCGCCTTCCGTATGCCCGAGAGAGCACGGCGTGCAGGGGACCCATCGAACTCAACCCAGGTAGTAACGGTTCATCACATCCCCGGAGGAAACATGAATATCCAAGAGAAGAGAATAACTACCGCTGTCCTTGTCATCGGGACTGGCGGCTCAGGGCTCCGTGCCGCTATCGAACTCGCCGAGCGAGGAGTAGATGTCATTGCGGTGGGCAAGCGCCCGAAGGCTGACGCACATACCTCGCTGGCTGCTGGCGGAATCAACGCTGCCTTGGCAACGATGGACCCGGAAGACACCTGGCAGCAACACGCCGCTGATACGATCCGGGAAAGTTACCTTCTGGCGAATCCGTTAACGGTTCAAATCGTCGCTGAAGGAGCAGAGCGCGGAATAGGTGATCTGGAACGTTACGGCATGAACTTCGCCCGCGAAGAGAACGGTGCAATCTCACAGCGGTTCTTCGGGGCCCACAAATTTCGGCGGACTGCTTTCGCTGGGGACTACACGGGTCTTGAAATACAACGGACATTGATTCGGCGGGCCGAACAATTGCGTGTGCCCATTTTGGACACCATCTACATCACCAAGTTGCTTGTCCGGGAGAACACCATCTTCGGGGCCTACGGGTTTGATCTCGAAGACGGTACCCGTTACGTCATCCACGCCGACGCTGTGATTCTGGCGGCAGGGGGCCACAACCGGATCTGGCGGCGGTCATCATCTCGCCGAGACGAAAACACCGGCGATTCCTTCCGCCTCGCCGTCGAGGCCGGGGGAAGGATCCGGGACCCCGAACTGGTTCAGTTCCACCCGTCCGGAATCATCGAGCCAGAAAGCGCCGCCGGAACGCTCGTTTCCGAAGCAGCCCGCGGTGAGGGTGGAATCCTCCGTAACGCCCGGGGAGAACGGTTCATGGAGCGCTACGACGCCGAGCGGATGGAACTCTCCACCCGCGACCGCGTGGCGCTAGCTGCATACACAGAAATAAAGGAGGGCCGCGGAACCGCAAACGGCGGTGTCTGGCTGGACGTGTCCCATCTCCCCCGCAAAGTCATCATGGAGCGCCTGCCCAGGGTCTACCAGACCTTACTCGACGTCCAAATGCTTGATATCACCAAGGACCCTATTGAGATAGCCCCTACGGCTCACTACTCCATGGGTGGGGTATGGGTTCGACCAGAAGACCATGGAACGGACGTTGACGGCCTGTACGCGATCGGGGAGGCAGCCAGTGGACTTCACGGTGCTAACCGACTGGGTGGTAACTCCCTTATCGAGCTACTGGTATTCGGACGGATCGTGGGCGAAGCGGCCGCTAAGTACTCTAACCAACTTGAATCACAACGCCGGTCTCTCGAGGCGATCGTAGAAGCGCGGTCCGAGGTGGACGCACTTCTGGCCTGTCAGGGATCGGAAAACGTTCGGGCCCTACAACGGGCCGTCCGGGACACGATGACAGAGCACGCCGGCGTGGTGAGGAGCGAAGAAGGTTTGATCGCGGGCTTGGAGGAATTGGACTCCACTGAGGACCGACTTGAACATCTTGGAATTCACCCTGATATCGCCGGTTTCCAGGATCTGGCCCACGCTTTTGACCTCAAGTCCTCGCTGCTCGCCGCCCGCGCGACGCTTGAAGCGGCCCTGGAACGCCGAGAATCCCGGGGCTGCCACAACAGGTCGGACTTCCCGGATCAAGATGAGTCGCTTCAGGTTAACTTCGTATGGTCGCCCGGTCGCTTAGATCGTGAAGCAATCCCGCCCATCCCGGACGAAATAGCAGAGTTGATGCAAGACGTATCGACGGCTGGAAAACTGGTCGAGTAGCGTCGCGGCAAGACCTGAGGCCAGACCAACTGGGACGGTGGATACGCCGGTCCAATGACAACTTCGGGAAGTACGTCTCAACCCATCAGCGTGGGCGCTGCCCCACGATGATGGGTTGCCCGGTGTAGGGATTAGGGGCGCCCCCATTTGGCCAATGCCAAGAAGGGTAATCGATGGCGTGGAACACTGAGCGGACCAAGTTGTTGCTTCTTGCTGCAGCAACCAGTGAATTCAGCGAAAAGGGCCTCGCTGGGGCTCGCGTGGATCATATAGCAAGAAGTGCGGGAGTCAGTAAAGAGCGGATTTATCGGTATTTCGGAAACAAAGCCGGGCTTTTTTACGCGGTTCTAGGTGAACTGGTCTCCCGTGATCTTGAGGTGCCGCTGCAAGAGCGCGGCTCTGAATCATTGAGCGACTTTGTTGGGCAACTCTTTGACCGATACTGCGAGGATGACACCCTAGCGAGGCTCCTACTCTGGGAGGCGCTGGAGGGCACGCCCGGGGCACTGGAATCCAACTGCACTGGACGCTGGTGGATCCGACAAATGGACCGTCTCTTGATAGCGATTCCTGGGTTAGACCGGGCAGGCGCAGCGGACGTCCTATTTACGATTGTGACGCTCTGCGCCTGCTCGCCTGTTATCCTCCACGGAAGTTCCTATCCCTCGGGGGAACGGATCATGCGGGATTCAGCTCGTCGTGCCTCGGTGGTAAGGCCTGTCGCGCTTACCGTGCAGTCGCTCCTGGGTACATCGACTTCCTAAACTCCCGATGTTTAGCTAAGCAGCAGTTATTTTGTCTTGTTCGTGAGGCCATAACGCTATCCCCGCATGCTTACCGCATCGTGAAGAGCAGCGAAACATTCTGGCCTCCGAAACCAAAAGAGTTTGTGATGGCCGCCTCGATTGGTCCGCTACGGGCGCTGCCGGTAACAATGTCCAGGTCGATCTCTGGGGACACATTTTCTAAGTTACGGGTTGGAGGTATCAGTTCATTCCGCATGCTCAAGACCGTGACAATCGCTTCAACGGCCCCTCCTGCTCCCACAAGGTGGCCCAAGGACGCTTTCGGGGCGGTAAGAACGGGACTCGGCCCCAGGGTTTGGCGGATTGATCTTGCTTCCGCCAGATCGCCAGTAGCAGTGCCCGTAGCGTGGCAATTGACGTGTCTGATATCGCCACCATGCAGCCCTGCCTGTCGAAGAGCTGCCTTCATCGCATTGCTCTGACCCTCGCCTTGGGGGTGGGGGCTAGTTAGGTGGAAGGCGTCGGAAGTGATACCGGCTCCATTTAGGACAATCCGGGCTCGTTTGCCCCGGGCACTGGCGCGGTCTGCGCGTTCGAGGACCATAACCCCAGCGCCTTCGCCCAGCACAAAGCCGTCCCGGTCCCGGTCAAAGGGACGTGACGCGAATTCAGGGTCTCCGCGTTTCGACAGCGCACCGATCTGCGCGAACGCGGCCAGGGTGATCGCTGTAATCGCCGCCTCAGTTCCGCCGGCGATCACTACGTCCGCTTCACCGGCCCGAATCAGACGTGCCCCAGCCGCGATGGCTTCTGCCCCTGAAGCGCAGGCTGATACCGGAGTGTAAGTGCCGGCCTTCGCCCCGAATTCAATGCTTAGCGCCGCAGCTGCTCCGTTCGTCATCAGCATCGGGACAGTACGAGGAGAAACGCGCCGCGCTCCGAAACGCTGGAGGACGTGGTCCTCGCCTAAAAGGGTGAGTACCCCCCCGATTCCGGTGCCAATCACTACCGCCAGGCGTGAGGACTCTACTTCTGGAGTTCCTGCATCTGACCACGCCTCCCGGGCGGCCACCAGTGCCGCCTGCTGCGAACGGTCCAGACGTTTGGCCTCTATAGGATCAAGGAGGTCCGCAGGTGATACAGGCATTGGAGCGGCGATTGTCACGGGCAGTTCCAGCCCTGGTATCAGAGCATCGCTTATAGAGCGGACCCCCGAACGCCCTTCTATCATGCCCGTCCACAAGGAGCCCACATCAGCGCCCAATGGGGTAATGGCTCCCAGTCCGGTTACTACAACATCGTTGTCGTCCACGACGGCTCCTGCAAAGTCGGTCCCCAGTCACTACTGGAAAGTTTTTTGTATCTTATACAACTTACACTTTTAGTTGTATCGGATACAATTCCGTCATGATGGCAGAGAGTGCGAGGGTAACGGCGACGAAGCGTCGGGCCGCTGGCGAGCCGGTGCGGGCAAAGGGAAAGCAGACGCGACGTCGCATCCTTGAAGAGGCAGCAGTGTTGTTCGGGAAACATCAATTGAGCGACGTCAGCGTGAGTACGATTGCACGAGCTGCGGGTGTTTATCCGAACCAGGTGACTTACTACTTCGGGTCTAAGGATGCACTCCTTATTCACTCAGCATTCTTTGCACTGCTGCATGATGCTGAGCGTCTAGAGGCCGCGGGTTACCGGATGCAGACCGTTGAGGGTTTCAAGAGTGTCATGGCCCGCACAATTCTTGCCCTACCGTCTATGAGGCTGGTCGCCCAGGCTGTTGCGACCGGAAGCGCAAATCCCGGTCTCGCTGGAACGCTTGGGTACTACTTACACCTGCTATTCCGCCAGTCGGAACGCTACCTGCAAACGCTGATAGGCGAACGCAACTGGTCCCACAAACGGCCTCTAACTGTCGAGGTCCGCACGTTCTGGAGTACGGCATTCGGGGCAGTTCTTCTGTCTCGGGCTGGTGTCAGAGGGTCTGCCCTCGACTTGGACCTAGCCGGAACTTTGACCATCTATGAGAAGTCGGAATAGTCCTTCCGCAAACTTCAAGGTGTATAGCTCGACGAGACGGTCGCCACTCGCACCAGCCGATTAGTTGCGAATTCGCGGGACAGTGCGGCGGCGACCAACAACCGCATCGGCTTTGTCGGGCTCAGTTTGGAAGCGGCAATAGCCGAAGGTGACCACAGGGTTAAGAAAATCGGTGGGAACATCGATATCGCGGGGAAGGTTCTGTCCCCTCCCGCTGCAGCTCAGCAGGATCACCCTCGGGAGGTCGCACTTGGCTCATCTTCGTTTGAAGTTGCCGCTAGGCAGGCAACTTCAAACGTCAAGTGGGCTAGCTATAAATCCGCGCCGCTCCAGGCCCCATGAAGGAGGGTGAGTAGGTCCTGTTGCGTTACATTCCGGGGGTTGGAGGGCGGAATCACTTTCAAGATTAGATCGGCTGCCTCTGCCAGATCTGTCTCCTTCAGACCGTAATCACGGAGTGCAACGGGGGCCTTAAGCACCTTTCGAAGCTGATTTAGCCCTTCGAGAGCATCGCTGTGACCAAGCGCGGTGGCGATCCGGCTGGCAGCTTCCGGCGCGGCCGGAGCATTGAAGGCAAGAACATACGGCAGGACGGTCGCATGGGTCTGGGCATGCGGGAGATCGTAAGCACCGCCGAGCACATGGCAGATTTTGTGGTGAAGGCCGGATCCGGCTGAGGAAAATGCTACGGCTGAGAGATAGGCCCCGTACTGGGTCTGCTCACGACCGCGTAAGTCTCTTGGATCAGTGTTCAGGGCCGACAAGCCGGCAGAAAGGGCCCGAATACCCTCCGCGGCCATGGCTGCATTAATAGGGTCAGCACGAGGAGCCCATAAGGAATCCACGCAGTGTGCCAGAGCGTTCAGCCCTGAGGCGACACTCAGCTCGACGGACAGGGAGAGCGTAAGTTCGGCATCATAGATGACGGACACGGGAAGTACGCCGTCATCAACGCCGGTGGTCTTGTGGGACGCTTCAGTTATGCCCCATACATTGGTTGCCTCAGAGCCAGCGTAGGTAGTGGGCACAGCTATGATGGGCAGCCTTGATGTTAGGGCAATCGCCTTGGCCAGTCCGATAGCGGAGCCACCTCCCACGCACACCACGAGATCGACGCCATGCTCCTCCGCGGCAGCCCTGGCTTTCTCGGCTTTTTCGAGCGGAACGTGGGGCGCCACATCGTCATACAAGAGAGTTGCCTTGGCCTGGTGGGCAACGCGGGCTGCGAAATCCTTGTCATGTCCCCCTGTGATCACCATGACCGTGTCGGCCCCTAGGCGGTCCACCTCCGCGGCCACGTTGACTGCGGCCAGGCCGGAACCGAACAGGACACGTTGCCCTAAGGTTTGATGTGCAAACACTAAACGATCGGTCATTGGGGAGTTCTCGTTTCACGACTGCCCGCTCATAGGCGGATTGATCTGGGGGCGCAGCGGTAAGGCAGGACCCGGGAAGGGGTATCCCGGGTCCTGCCTGTTTCTTTAGGCCGGCGTGGTTACCGCAGGGTCACTTGATTCGGCGTTCTCGATGTAGCCGTCGTGCACGTCCTGGGAGCGTGCGTATTCGGGCTGGTACTTGACGCTCGCGTAGTGCGAAGCCTTTTCGGCCTCTTCTGCTCGCCTGCCAAGCTCGGCCGTATCGCCAAAGCCCAAGACATCTCGTGCCAGCTGTGTCAGGGGTCCGTCAACCTGATACTCGGTGCGCTGCATCGTGAGGATGTTGATCAGGTATGGCGGAGTACCGTTGAACTTTTCAAACATCTCGTGCCTGCTACCGAATTCGGTAAGGAAGCGTTCACTGATTTGACGGAAGATCTTGATTCGATCGCGGGCGCTGATCTCGGAGCCGCGAAGGGCTTCCTGAAGTTTCGGTCCAATGTAAGGGTGATCAAGCTCGCGCTTGGTGGGCTGAATAACGATGCCGCGGCCGCAGAACTCGATGAGCATGTTGACAAACTCGTGCTGGTGCTCGAGATAGTGTGCCCGGCCGAAGTCAATGAAGATGTTGTTGGGCTTATACAGGCCACCGGGGGTGTGGAAGCCCGTCTCTTCTGCAGCGATCATGAACGCCCGGCACGTCTCGCGGAAGCGGATGAGCTCTGCCAGCTGAGACTGGACCACGGGGTTCTTGCTGGTTCCAAGAGCCTGGGTGATGAGCAGGCCAAGGCCGACCATCAGCTCTGCGTGCACTGTCTGACGGATCTGGGTCTCGAGGTGTACCCAGTCGAACTGCCGCTGGGGGTACCACTTCGCGTGTTCCGGGTTTCCGACGTGCTGCACCTGGTCCCAAGTAATGAGAACATCGTCAAAATAGACCATGCCGTCGAGCTCGTCTCCCAGTGTTGCCAACGGACGATCGTAAGGATCCGCATCAGGTTGGGCGCGGGATTCGCGGGCAACGACGCTCACGCCGGGTGTGGCCAGCGGCACCATGGCGTAGATGGTTTGTTCGGCTGTCTGGCCGGGCCGCCACAGGTTACCGATCAGCAGGTTGTTTACGAACGGGATCGAGGTTCCGATGGCTTTCCAGCCTCGCACGACGATACCTTCATCGTTTTCCTCGATGATACTGAGCATGGGCGTTTCGGCCATTGAGTCATCGCGGCCCCGGTCGTACTGCACGTCGACGAACATTGGCGAGACCGCCAGGTCCTTGGCGGTGACTTCGTCCCAGTGGCGCTGGATGTTGCCGGACAGGTCACGGTGGCCGTTCTTAAACCTGGAGTTTTCCGCCCATGGTTCCTGGTCGTCCACCTGGGTGAACATGACGACGTTCATCCCTGCCGGCGGTCGGGTGAAGATGCCGCCCTGGAAGTGCCGGAAAATGAAGTCGGCGTAGTTACGACGCTTGATGACGTCTTCCTTTGAGCGCGGCAAGAACCAGTGCATCGATTCGCGTTTGCCGTTCTCGTCGACGAACGTCAGGAGGTCCTGGTTCTCCGGCTTGAGATGAAGGTCGTAGTATTCGGCTATTGCCTGGGCATAACCCTTTGTCTTGGGATGCGTCGTTACATCCTCAATGAGCTCTCCGCCGACATAGACTTTGCGTCCGTCGCGAAGAGACTCCAGGTATTCTTTTCCTGTCCTCATGCTTTAGCTCCTGTATTCATGGTGTTCATTTGGTTATGGAACGTTTTGCTGTCCCAGAAGTCCTCCGACCGCTGGATCAGCCCTTGAGCCGTTTCCAGAATGTGTACGCCTCGCAGCTGCAAACGCTGACCAGCGGCCTTCAGGTTTCCCATGTCCCGTTGCAACGTCGCGGTGAGGACATAGCGGCCCATAGCGCGATCCGTCGTTTCGAGATCATCCAGCGCGTGCCAGTGCGCATCAGGGAAGGCTGTGAAGAAATGAGCCAGCCCCGCCGCAACTGCATCGCGTCCCCGAGCAACATGGCTTAGTGCGATGTCCTCATGCTCGCCGTCAATTGCGTACAAGGCAGCCGCTTCGGCGTGGTCGTGCCTGTTGTACGCCTCATGCAGGCGCTTGAAGATCGATCCCGGACTTTCGAAGCTGGCGTTGTTCTCCATGGGTGCAACGATCCGGTATCAGGTGTTAACGGCTGCGAAATAGCCGGCAGTTAACGCCTGAGCCGTTGAAACATTTGTTGGGTTGAGTCTGAGGGCGTGATGCCCAGCTCTTGGAGTGCTGCCTTGCAGCGGCGGTAGGAGGCTACGACGCCGTCCTCATTTCCTGTGGCGCTGGCTATCCGCATGAGAATTCGCCAAGCGCTCTCTTTATACGGATCTTGGGCGACAACTTGTTCCGCAAGTTGCTCGGCCTGGCGGTACTGCTGGGTTGTAAATGCCATTTGGGCAGCCTGAAGTCGAGCTTGGGCTGCCTGCTCCTCTAATTGCTCCCGCCGCTGCGTTGCCCAGGATGAATCCATCCCCGGCAGGTACTCCCCGCTGTCAACGATGGCAAGCGCCTTCAAAAGCGCTTCAAGTCTTCCCTGCCCGCGGAGTCGTGCAGCCTTTGCGATTAACGCCTCGAATCTGGTGGACTCGCTGTCCAGAATGACGGGAGTGGTGAACGCCAAGGTATTGCCGGTGAAGATTGGTCCGATACCGGCAGGAAGAGCTTCCCGAAGCCGGTGAGCGGCCTGGCGCAAGTAGGCTCTCGCGGACTCGTCTGATTGACCATCGAAGAGCGCCGAAAGCAGATCTTCGCGGGAAGCATGGTGACTCGGGACTGCGGCCAGATAGGCTAGTAGATTCAGACTTTTGGCAATGCGCGGCTTTACCTCTTGCCCAGCGACTGAGATGGCAATCCGCCCGAACTCGGATAAGAGAATGACGGGATGCTGATTCCAACCTGCTCCCACGCCGCGGGCCATCAGGGCCTGGCCCAGTTCATGCCATGGTGAGTCGGTGAATTCTTCAGAGTCCAGGCGACGAGTTAGTACTGCCTGAAAATCCGCAAGGGCCAGTAGAATCTGGTGGTTGGATTCTTGGAGCCTGGCGGCAACCATCGCCTGGTCGGCAGCTGCATCAGATTCTGTCAAGTCACCCTGTCTCCATTCGGCTTCAGCTAGGTATATCGCCGCAGCGGGCAGGTCAAGAATGCGGTTGGCCTCGGTCATGCTGTTAACAGCTCGTCTGAGCATCACGACGGCGTCGTCATTGTCTGACCGGGAAAGCAGAAGCGCGAGGCCCTTCCAGGTATCCAAAGCCTCACTAATGAAGTCATAGTGGCGCCCTCCGGCGTTCTCCACCTGTTCGAGAAGATTTAGCGCAGCAACAGGGTCGTGGTTCAAACGCAGCTCAAGTTTGGCTTCGATGAGGCGGTTCAGCCACTCGAACACAACGGAGCCGCTTGCCCTGACCAATCCCTGGCCCTTGGCAAGTACCCGTTGCGCTTCTTCTGTGTCCTCCAGATCGATCATCAGTTCCGGACCAACAATGCCGTGCATCCAGGCGGGCGCCCAGTGGCCAGCATCAGCTGAGCGATAGAGCTCCAAGGCCTCCGTCAAGCGGCCTGTTGCTCTAAGAGCGCCCACTCGCCACGGAGCGGAGACTGCAGCAGCCCATGGGGAGTCCGGCATTTTGCTGACCTCACTCAGTCTTCCGTGGGCGTAGTGCACGCGCATCACCAAAGCATCCAGTGGTCCACCACTAAGGGTAGGAGCGGGGTAAGCGCCGGTTGCTTCCCGACGGGTGGCAAGTGATAGCAGGTAACGGACAGCATCAATCTCTGGGCTATTCGGGGCCAGGTCGATCACCGCCCGCATATCGTCTAGCCGGTCCAGATGCCAGTAACACCACGCCATGATTGCACCACCCCGCGGGGAAAGACGGGCCAGGTCATCCCTGACACCGTTTGCCTGAAGATCATCGGCGATAGCCACGCCCTTTCGGTAGTCCTCGCGGGCTATTGACAGCATGAGTGTGGCCGGGCCCAGCCTCCGGGACCCGGAACTGCCAGGTGGGGCGAGGTAACCGAGCCACCTTTCGGCAACAACGAAATCGAGTCGGTCTAGTACGTCGCCTATAACCACTTCGGCAGCATCCACAGCTCGGTCCAGCTCTTCTGCGGCCAGGAACTGCTCGACAGCTTCCTCAAGATGGCCCTCGGTGACTAGAAGGTCCCCATAGGCGCGCCGTGTAGCCTGAACTTCTGCCTTTCCCCGGCGCTCCAAACAAGTCACCAAGTATTCTCGGAATCGAGGGTGGCACCGCATGCGGTAGGTCCCGGAAATCCAGGAAACAGGCAAGTGGTGGCTTCGCAGTCTAACCAGCAAATCGCCGGCGTTGGATTGACCCAGGGCTGCCGCCCGGGATGGTGTCACTTCGTCCAGTAAGGAAGAAACGATGAGGAACTCCCGTTCTTCAGGAGCCAACTTAGCCAGGATTTGCGAAGCCAGATAGCCATGTAGGGGGTCAGCCTCACCGCCGGTTCCGGAAATGTACAGCCGTGAGTGCCACGCCTCAAAAAGAACCCCTGTTACCCAGCCGCCTGTTGCCTCGACGGCACTGGAGGCGTCAATGTCTGTTATTCCGGCTTCAACGAGTGCCCCTGCAGCTTCCTCGGGAGTGAAGGCCAGGTCCTCCTCACCTATAGTTGCCACGCGATCAACCCCAGCCTGAGCACTTAGATCGATCGGTAGATCAACCCGAGTAAGCAGGACAACCTTGAGTCCCACCGGTGCATAACGGACAACCGCCCCGACGACGTCCAGCGCTTCGTAGGCGCCAACTAGATTCTCCAGGCCATCAAGCACCAGCAGGAGATCTTCATCTCCTACAGACTCGGCCAGCAAACCAGCCACTTCGGGATGGGGAATACGCGCCGTGAGCGCGCTGCTGGCCAGACCGGCAGCGTCTGGCACGTGTGCTGCTATTGCCGCCTCCAGATAGATGAGAAGCCGGCCGGGGGCAGCGTCTGTCCCGTCCAGAGTGAGCCAGGCAATAGGGCCGCCCCATGTGGCAGCAGCCTGAACAATCGCCGTGGTTTTGCCGGAACCTGCCGTTGCGGCAACCCAAACCACGCGGTTCTGGTTTATCAACTGACTGAACAGCTGGTTAAGACGGGGCCGCATAACCAGTCGCTCCGCCAGAGGCGGCACCGCGAGTTTGCTGCGAATTATCAGACCAGCCGAACGGCCTCTAGTGCGTGACATAAGACACAATATAGCCCGGGTGAGCGGCGGCACAGATCGCCCATTTCGACCTCGTTAACGGGCGCCCACGATGCTGATTCATGAACTGCATCACATTTATCGCTTGAGAGGAACCATCATGAGCATCTCCGACACACGGGTCCGGGAGTCTGTCGATCCGGTTGCCTTCCGTAGGGTCATCAGCCATTTCACTAGCGGGGTTGCGGTTATTACGACGCAACACGCCGGCACCAAGTTCGGCGTAACGGCCAGCGCTGTGAGCTCCCTCTCCATGGACCCACCTATGTTGTTGGTGTGCCTGAATCGACAGCTCGCCACAACAGATGCTGTGAGCGAGGCCGGCGTCTTCGCTGTGAACATCCTCGGGGATAAGCAGGCCGAGTTAGCGGTTCAGTTCGCGACCCGGCATCCCGACAAGTTCAGGGACGTGGAACTGATGACCCGCGAGCTTGACGTCCCGCTCATCTCTGACGCGTTGGCGCAGATTGAATGCACCATCGTTTCACGCACCGACGTGGCAACACACGCTGTATTTATGGCCGAGGTGAAAACGGCTGAAGCCGGTGCAGGAGATCCCTTGGGGTATTTCAGAGGCCAGTTTGGCAGTTTTACTCGGGCCTTGGATGAGTCTGTCTACGAGCTGATCCGCGAGACCATCCTTGCCCGTACCGGTAACGCTTCTGGACCTATCACTGCGGCCAATATGGCCCTTGAACTGAAGGTTGACCGTTCCTCGGCTTATCATGCTCTTCAGCAACTTCGAAATGAAGGGCTATTGCTGGCGGAGCCCGATGGGACTTACCTCCTGACACCCAAGCTGACAGCAACGGACAAACTGTCAATGCCCGCCGCCCCAAATGCTCTGAGCGGATCCTCACGTGAAACGGGAAGCCGGTGAGCTCGCACTTGGCGTATTCGTTCCGCAGCGGACACAGGCAACAGGAAGTGTCATCCCAAGTGGCATTACCTGATTGGCAAGAGGTCTCCCCCGGCCACGACGTTTCCCTGTACAAAAAGGGCCAGGGCCATTTCCACGGACGAGTAGACGACGTGACCGCTGACGGGGCGATTATTTGGGTGCATCTTGCAGGGGGTTGGGGGCGCCGGATGTTTGCTCGAGCGGACGGCTATCACCTGACTCTCCACTGGAGTGGGACCCTGCACGAAAAACAAACAAGGTGATCCAGAGCTGGTTCTATCCGGTCGCCGCTACGAGCAACGACTACCAGTAACCCGGTCCCAAACCGAATCCCTCCCGAGTCAAGTCATCTTTCCAAGCACACTACGGAACCTCACAAGACCCCTAAGGAATCCTCATGACGACCCGTCAAGTAGCCCCACCGATTTCACCTGAACAGGCAGCGGTAGAGCAAGAACTCGTGGACACAGTAGTTGCCTCTTTTGAGAAGGCGCAGGACCCCCGGTTGAGGCAACTCATGCAAGCCCTCACCCAGCACCTACACAACTTCGCACGTGAAGTTCGCCTCACGGAGGACGAATGGAACGCGGGCATAGAATTTCTCACCGCCGCCGGCCACATCACCGATGACAAGCGCCAAGAGTTCATTTTGCTTTCTGACGTTCTAGGCCTTTCCATGCAGACCATCGCCATAAATAACGAAACCCACAAGAACGCGACTGAAGCTACAGTTTTTGGGCCGTTCTTCGTCCAGGATGCCCCCGAAATCCCGATTGGAGGCGACATCGCCGGTGGGGCAAACGGTCAGCCCTGCTGGGTCGAAGGCATCGTTACAGACACCAGCGGTAAACCTCTTCCCGGCGCCCGAATCGAGGTCTGGGAAGCCGATGAAGACGGCTTTTACGACGTCCAATACACGAATCACCGAGTTGCTGGCCGCGCCCATCTCTTCGCTGACCAGGACGGACACTACGCCTTCTGGGGACTGACCCCAACACCGTATCCAATCCCGCATGATGGGCCGGTGGGGAAAATGCTGGAAGCGGTAGGTCGATCTCCCATGCGCGCCTCGCATCTGCATTTCATGGTTACAGCTGATGAACACCGCACCTTGGTTACTCATATCTTTGTCCAGGGTGACCCTTATATTGAAGCCGGCGATTCAGTTTTCGGAGTCAAGAGTTCCCTAATCAAACGCTTTGAGCAACAACCAGCGGGAGCCCCGACTCCTGACGGTCGCGAGCTTCACGGTGCAACATGGGCGCGCACTCGGTTTGATATCGTGCTTGCTCCTAATCCTGATCTGAAGTGAACACTGAGACGACGAAACCGAGTTCCGTAACCGCTACCGTGTCTCTTTTCTGTGCTAATGCTCTCAGGAAGCCGGTAGAGGAGGTGATCATGCCGGCTTTTACCAGAGCTACTGGACAACCTGTATATATTGTCTTCGATTCAACGGCGAGGCTCCTGGAAAGGGTCAATGCGGGGGCTAAACCGGCTGTATTTGTAGGTCTCTCAGGTTCCCTTGGGAACCCGGAGCCTCCGGGCAGCGACGCCTTCCACACTGCAAGACACATCGTTAGGTCGGGAATCGGAGTCGCTGCCGCCCCCGATGCCAAAGCTCCCAGCATCACAACCGTTGAGGAGCTTGCCTTTGCACTTACAAGGTGCCGCTCGGTTGCCTACTCGAGGACGCGACCGAGCGGGACCTATTTCCATCGGATGCTCGAGGACCTAGGGATAGCTGACATAGTGAACTCCCGCGCCACTTTTGTGGAGGAAGGGTCAACAGCCAGCGCTTTAATTGACGGACGAGCCGTTCTAGCTGTGCAACAAATCTCTGAACTCAAGCTAGTCCCCGAGGTGAACTTTCTCGGGCCGCTTCCAGCCGCCGTTCAGAGGTACACGGAGTTCTCCACATATTTATGCAATAAGACAGCCGATAAGTACCTGGCAACCGCACTTTTCAACTTCCTGAGCAGCTCCCTCGCAAGATCCGCCTACGCTGCCGCTGGCCTCCAAGCCTTTTAGCTGCATCGGTGCAGCTCTGGTCCCCGACCGGGTCCGTTGCATGTGGGTGCAGGAAGAACCTTATGTACTCAACCAGAACTGACTATGCCCGATCTAGCGTAAATTATCCGACTATGTAGGAGCCAGGATGCCAACAAGAAGCCACACCTTAGGCCAGGACTGGAAGCCCGAAGGACGAAAAGAAGAGACCGATAGCTGGCAGGGGCCTATCCTCGTAGAGTTTTGCGCCTCTCCTTGGGTAGGACTGCATTACAACGACGAATATCGAAGCGAAGAGACCGCCGCTCACTAGGAAACTTGAGATGTGATCCTGACGGTGCCGAAGCCCAAGCGGTGTCAGCAGTGGTTGATCAACGAGCCATTTCACGGATTGGGCAAGCGATTTGTTGCTCTCTTTGGGCGTGAACGGATGCGCCGTTCCTGACATGGCCAGGGACCTGGCAGTGCCAGACTCCGGGCACATACCCCGACAAACCCGACCGGCAAGCATTGACCTTCTTCTGGGTTGAGCCTAGACCTCAACCTGACAGGACGAGGTTTGGAGACGCAGGTGAGCGGACAGCGGCTCGCGTACGTGTGCGTTAGCACGGTGGAGCAGAACGAGAAACGCCAGCTCGGCCAGGTTGACCGGGTCTTCACCGACAGGCCTCGGGCAGGGACACCAGCAGGCCACAGCTCACGGAACTACTCCAGTTCGCCCGCGACGGGGACATCGTGGTGGGGCACAGCATGGACGGCTCGCCCGCAACCTCGTCGACGTACGTGCTCTCGTCCATGGTCTGACCCGTGAGGGCGTGCGGGGTGGAGTTTCGTCAAAGAGAACGTAGTCTTCATCGGTGAGGACTCCCCTATAGCCAGCCTCATGCTCCCGTCCTGGGTGCCTTCGCGGAATTCGAACGCTCGCTCCTCGCGGAACGCCAAAAAGAAGAAATCGCCCTGGCCAAGCAGCGCGGCGCCCACAAAAGACGGAAAAAGATCCTCGCACCGGAACGGTGCCGCCGTACTGGTCCCCGCTCCGTAAGCGGTGTTCCAAAGGCCGTCCTTGCCCGTGACTATCGAATCAGCTGCGAGACCGTCTACCAGTACCTGTGCCACGCCAAGCAAGACTGAGCCTCTCCCCTGCCGACGCCACCACGCGGAGACGAAGCGGCGATTCCTTGTAGGACGTATCTGGAACTCAACCTCACAGGCGAAGGGTTGGAGCAACAGTGGCCGGACAGCGGACCGGGTATGTGCGCGTGAGCACGCTGGGTGACCGAGCGCCGTGCAGAGCGCAAATGAGCGACGCGTATCTCGGAGTCACCGCAGCAGGAGGTACGGTCGACATTCGATCGCTCACCATTGCCAGCCTTAACTCCTTGCCGGGGACGCGCAGCGTGCACTTTGGGGCTCAGCCACGTTGCCCTGCCTAGGTTTGAGCAGAACTCTTTCATTTCATGCGAGGGCGGGGGCGAGGACCACGTCGAAGCGGGTGCGTGCCCAGGTCTGGTTGCCCAGGTCCCGGCCGTCGGGGGTGGGTGTGCCTGCCGGCTGGGGTTCGAAGCGTTTGATCAGGGAGTCTTTGACGCCGAACACTGAGTCCCCAATTTCGATCTGCGGGTCTCCCTCGACGAAGATGTGGGTCACGAGGGTCCGCAGACCGTGGGCGGTGACCATGAAGTGCAGGTGGGAAGTGCGGACTGGTGAGCGCCCGGCCGCCTCAAGCATCTTGCCCACTGGCCCGTCGTGCGGGATGGGGTACGGGGTGGGGGTGAGTCCCCAGAAGGAGTATCTGCCGTGGTCGTCGGCGTAGAGGTAGGCGCGTCCGGCAACGCGCGCGTCGGCGTATTGGACGTCATAGAAGCCGTCTTCGTCCGCTTCCCAGACCTCGATGCGGGCGCCCGGCACAGGGTTCCCGGAGGTGTCGGTGATGGTGCCCTCGACCCAGCAGGGCTGGCCGTGGGCGCCGCCGGCGATGTCTCCGCCTAGGGGGATTTCGGGTGCGTCTTCGATAAAGAACGGGCCGAAGACGGTGGCCTCGGTGGCGCCTTTGTAGGCCTTGTTGTTGATCGCGACGGTCTGCATGGACAGGCCCAGGACGTCCGAGAGCAGGATGAATTCCTGGCGTTTGTCATCGGTGATGTGCCCGGCGGCGGTGAGGAATTCGATCCCGGTGTTCCACTCGTCCTCGGTGAGACGGACTTCGCGGACGAAGTTGTGCAGGTGCCGGGTCAGGGACTGCATGACCTTCTTCAGACGCGGGTCCTGGGTTTTGTCGAAGGACGCGATGACGGTGTCCACGAGTTTTTGTTCGACGGCGGCCTGTTCCGGGCTGATGCCGGCGCCGGCATGGATGATTCCCGACATGCTTTACTCCTGTGGTTCGAGGGTGGGTTTGTGCTGGCGGCTCGGCCGGCGACCGGGCAAGGAACCCGAGTTAGAGGTCCAAAAGGACTTGGGGCTCTTCGCCGGTCAGGGCCGCCTGGACGAGGCGGCTGAGGTTCTCTGCGGTGACGGCGCGCGGGTTGGACGCCGGGACGGCCGGGAGAATGACGGTCACGGCCTCAGCGATCCCGTCGGCGGTGAAGCCGTAATCAGACAACGCTTTGGGCGCGTCCAGGCGTTTGCGGAGGTTCTGGAGTCCGGTGAGGGCGTCGGCGGTGCCGAACGCTGCGGCGATGCGGGCCTCAGCGTCGGCAGCAAAGGGAGAGTTGAAGGCCAGCACGTAGGGCAGCACGGTGGCGTGGGTCTGGGCGTGGGGCAGGTTGAACGTGCCGCCCAGGACGTGGCAGATCTTGTGGTGCAGCCCGGACCCGGCGGAGGCGAACGCGACCGCGGACAGGTACGCACCGTAAAGAGCCTGCTCGCGTCCCTCAGTTCCGGTAGGGTCATCCACGATCAAGGGCAGGCCGGAACTGAGGGCGCGGATGCCTTCGGCGCTAAGTGCGGCGTTGATCGGGTCCATGTGGGGCGCCCACATCGAGTCGATGCAGTGGGCCATGCCGTTCAGGCCGGAGGCGACGGACATGTCTACCGGCAGGGACAGGGTCAGGGCCGCGTCGTAGATGACCGTGACCGGCAGTACGGCGTCGTCCACCCCGGTGGTTTTCCGGGATGCCTCGGTCAGGCCCCACACGTTGGTCGCTTCTGATCCGGCATAGGTGGTGGGCACGGCGATGACCGGGATTCGGGTAGTCATCGCCACGGCCTTCGCCAAGCCTGTGGTCGAGCCGCCGCCGACGCTCACGAGCAGGTCGATGCCGTGCCCGGCCGCGGCGGCGCGTGCTTTCTCGGCGGTCTCGATGGGAACGTGCATCACCACATCGTGGTGCCACAGTGCCACCTCGATGCCGGTAGCGACTGTACGGGCTATGTCGGTCTCGAAGTCAGAGGCGATGACCATCACCCGCTGTGCGCCCAGCCGGGCGACCTCGGCGGCAAGGTTCGCAGCGGCATTGCCGGTGCCGAAGAGAACGCGCTGGCCCAAGGTCACATGCTCAAAAGTCAGGCTCATGGGTCAGTTCTCCCGGTTCAGGATTGCGGCGACGGCGGCGTAAAGGGCACCTTCGGGGTCGTCCGCCAAGCGGTCCGCGCGCCAGCCGACGTGCTTGTCTGGACGGACCAGTACCGCACCGCTTTCGGCCACTTCACGCAGTTTGGCCCAATCGAAGTACAGGTCGGTGACGTCCTGTCCCGGGCCGATGACGACGGACCCGATCGTGACGCCGAGCCGCTCGCTAACTTTCTGCGCGGCAGTTGTCCAGTCCTCACCGGTGATGCCGGTGAAAACCGTGAATTGGCCGTAAGGTGCCAGATCATGCGTGGAGTGCTTGTGCACGTTATCTCCGATCCAGGCATGTGGCAGTCGCCCGCCCGGATAAGTAGACGGCTCGTAGTACAGCTCAGGATCGCGAGCAGGTGCCGGTTTCTCTGTTCCGTCCGGGACGATGGCTGAGGAGTCGTAATGCTGGCCGAGTTCCACCCCGTGGGCGTTGAATTCGTAGTTCTTGATCTCCATGGCCGCGTGGATGGCCTGGCGCTTCGCGGCCCCTTCGGCGGTGTTGTTCTTGCGCGACTCGATCAGGGCGTTCATCTCCTCGGCAGTTTCGGCATTGTCGATGCCGAGTGCTTCGAAGAGCTTGCCGAACTCCCGGCCAGACTTGTTCGCCCGGGTCACGATCTGCTTCGCGACGGGCGCCCGCTCGATGGTGTAGGTTTCCAGCAACTCCACCCCGGCCTGGCCCTTGAGCACAGCGGCCAGTTTCCACGCCAGGTTGTAGGAGTCTTGAATGGAAGTGTTGGAGCCGAGCCCGTTGCTCGGGGGGTGCTTGTGGACTGCGTCGCCGGCACAGAACACGCGGCCGGCGTGCAGCCGGGTGGCGTACTGCTCATTGTTTCCCCAGAGTGAGATGCCTGTGATGTCCACGTCCAGGTCAGGTACGCCGATCAGGTTCCGGACAACTTGCCGGGCATCGTCCTCGGAGACCTCGGGGGTGCCGTGGGCGATGTCGAAACCCCAAACTATAAGCCATTCGTTCCACGGCCGGACCATGCGCACCAGGCCGGCACCGATACCGCCGATGTTGGAGCCGGGCTGAACGACCCAATACAGCACCGAGGGCCGGTGCCCTACGAACTCTGCGATGTCAGCTTTGAAAGTGATATTCATCGAACCGGCAATATCCATCCGCCCCTCGTAGGGCAGTCCCACGTCTGCGGCCACCCTGGAGCGGGCACCGTCGGCCCCGATCAAATACTTGGCGCGGATGGTGTAGCCATGGCCGGTGAGCCGGTTCAGCACCCGCACAGTCACGCCGTCCTCATCCTGTTGGTGCGAGACATACTCAGTGGAGAACTGCGTCTGCGTCCCGCGCATGGTGGCATTCCTGACCAGGATCGGTTCCAGGTACGTCTGAGGGATATCGCAGTTCAGCGACGGCGAGGCCAGCTCATAGTCCGCGTGACGCGCGGGATGGTTGCCCCACGTGAGGATTCGGCCGATTTCCTCCCCTGCAATGGAGGTACAGAAGACGGTGTCCCCGATCATATGATGCGGAGTCGCGTCAGCCAGCACCTGGTCCTCAATGCCCAGATCTCGAAAAATTTCCATGGTCCGCTGGTTCGTGATGTGCGCCCGGGGCGTGTTCGCCGTCCACCGGTATTTCGTGATCACAATGTTGGGCACGCCCAACGAGGACAGGAAAAGCGCGGCCGACGACCCGGCCGGGCCTGAGCCAACGATAAGGACATCCGTCTCAACGACGGCTGAGTCTGGGATCTCGGTCTCAGAGACCCCGTCATTGAAAAGCACCATTGCTTACACTCCACTTCAACAGCCGGTCTTGTTCCGGACTACTTCCGAGTGTTTCAGGTCATTCCGCAGCCAAGCGGTGTCGCGCCGTTATCGGCGGAATCAAGCAAAAGCTGGGCGGATTGGGGTAAAAAGTCACGTCGGACACCCTCATGACCTGCAGCACAATACTCGCCTGTAAGGTTCGGCTGACCAAGAGGAGAGGATGCTCCAACAATATGACTCATTAGTCGCTGGCGGACCGGCGGTCCTGCAGCGGGGAGAGGCCGAATTTCTCCTTATAGACGCGAGAAAAATGCGCCTGCGAGGCAAACCCCTGCTGCAGCGCCAGGGCGCTCAGAGGAATCCGGGCGGCTGCCGGGGAGAGTAACTGCTGCCGGGCCGCCTCTAGCCTCGCATTGAGAATAGCTCGCGGTACGCTGGTGCCACCCTCCGCGAAGATGCGTGAGAGCTGGCGTTCGGAAATGCCGACGGCTGCAGCAATTCGCCCGGCCGACAGCTGCGGATCTGCGGATTGAAGAGAGATAAATGCCTGCGCAGCGGCCAGATGTCCGGCCGGTCCTGCGGGAGCGCCGAGGGTGACGGCGAGCAGTTCCAGCGCCGTGTTTTCTAGTTCGTCCCAGTCCCCGGCCCGTCCGGACAACGCGGCACCGAGGGAAGAGGCCAGGGCGCCGGCGTATATACGCTCCGCCTGGGGGCCATGGAAGCCAAAAACCTTGGGGCGTTTCAGCCCAGACTGCCGCGTGAGTTCCCTCAGGGTACTGCGGGGAATCTTCAGGGCCAGCTCCTTCAATCCGTGCGAAAATCCGCGCATGAACGGCTGGTCCGCGTCATAGAGGATTGCCTCGCCCGGCCTGAGGATTTCGCAGCCGTCCTGGTGATAGAAGAAGCCCTCGCCCTCCAACGTGAAGTACGCGACCACGGCATCAGCTGGATGCGCAGCAATTTCCCGCGCTGACCGTTCTACAACGTGCGGATTGCCCCAAACCTGGGCCACCTGCAGCCGGGGCAGGTTCAAATTCAGCTCGGTAGCTTTCAACCCGCCACCCGCCAGTGTTCGGGCCTGCAGCCCGACCAGGGCGCGCGCATTGTGCTCTTCCCACATTGCGATCCGCCGTGCCTCGGGCAACCCCGCCGTCGAGAACCGGGTCAAGCCGTTCGGGCGCACACCTGGTATGGGCTGCGTCATAGTCTGAAGTGTACGTGGTCAAGGGCAACGCTGGATCAACACTCGTGACTGCGGACTCGTTGGCGTCAGGAGATACAACCTTTGCAGGTTGTGTCCAACTTTGTTTCTGAACTCGGGTTTCCGGACTCACTCCCTTGAGATGCCCCTGCCACCACGGCTCGTGCTACTGGCGCCCGTGCAGAGAGAGCCTGGCTTACGGGCAGGGAGACGGTCCGGTTAGGTACACCCCAACCTGACGTCAGGCAGCTTCCAGAGGAGCGTCAGAATAGGGTCGTGAGGGCGGTTTCTTACAGTCCCCTAGCCCTAGTCTTAGATTCAAACCTGACAGCCGGCCGCTCTGATGTTGCCGGGGGCCTCAGCGATTGTGCGCAACAAGTTGTTGCGCAATTGTCCATGGGCCTTTGGATAGAAGGTTTCGCTGCCCACAGCCGGGGACAATCCTGATGGGTTATTCCACCGCTACTGCTGCTAAGGGAGCTGCCCAAGGGCTCCCGATTCCAGCCGTGGATAACCCGGATTGACCCCCAACTGTGGACTGCTCGCATTCCGAGCGGCGGTCTGGATAAGTGAGGAATCGCGATAGTCAGCAGACTGATAGCCTTAATTCATGGCAAAAAAGACAGTCGTGCTGCTGGAAGATGATATTGACGGTTCGAAAGCTACCGAAACCCTATCTTTCGCCCTCGACGGCAGTGAATATGAAATTGATCTCAACGAGGGGCACGCTAATGAACTACGTGACGCTCTGGCTCGCTTTACCGAAGCTGGGCGCAAAGTGGCCGGCGGTCGTGGTCGCCCCGCGGTCCGTACCAAGTCCTCGCATGGAGGCCCTGATGCCAAGGCGGTGCGGATGTGGGCGGCCGAGAATGGCATCCAGGTCAACACGCGCGGCCGTATCCAGGCGGACGTTGTAGAGAAGTACGAAGCCGCGCACTAAAGCCGGAAAACAAGAATCAAGGGCCGGAATCCATTACGGATTCCGGCCCTGATTGTTTTGGTAGCGGCTACAAATAGCCGTGCAGCTGATGCCTTTCAGGCAGGAATAGTCCGGACGTCCGGGAACCAGCCTGCGGGCGCCTTTTTGGGTTCGAGGTGTTCGGGGTCGCGGTGTTTTTGCATGTCGCATTTATAGAACGGTCCCCGTGGGTCCAATAGCACACCCATGTGATGGTCCGCGTGGTCTCTGAACCAGACGCTAATGCCGGTTGCCCCGTCGAGCCGGAGGTGTTCCCAGGACCGCCAGAGAGCTTCCACCCGGGAGACCGCTTCGGGGTGGAAGTACCACTCGAGGCACCATTTGGCGGCGCGTCCGTCGACGTCGCGGACGTAGGTGGGCAGCAGTTGCTCGTGAAGGAATTCCTCGGCTGAACCGTAAACCAGTTCCGGCGGCTTCTGCTCCTGGCCGGGGTTATCCCCGGGTGCCTCTACGTCCGGGCCGGGTGCTTCGCCGAACCGGCCGATGTCGATCGTCATGCCCTGCTCCCCTACCCGGTGACCCAGGGATTGGCGGCCGGTGCCGCTGCCACCGGTACCGGTTCTTCCTCCGGCTGGGGGCTGTACTTTTTGATTGATGCTTCGACGGCTTCTTTGTGGGGGCCGGTGTACCAGGGCATGGTCCTGACCAGGGTGGCTGGTGCGCCGGAGGCGAGGATCACGGCGCGGCCGCGGTCCAGCTCGGCCAGGTTGGAGACGTCGAAGATCCGTTCCTTGGCCTCCTGCCGGGAGCGGCTGGATCCGGACTTCCCGGAGGAGACGGAGATATTGATGTAGCTGTAGTCTCCGATCAGGTCGGAGAGTGCGCGGAGGAACCCTTCCTCGGCGACGCCGCCGCCGTAGACTTTGACGTTCGCGGCCGACCAGATCTTCCGCATGTTCGCCTCTCCCCAGAGCTCGACGCCCTGGGACCAGGACTGCAGGATGCCCATGACGATCAGTCCTTTTGAGCCGTAGTGGCTGAATTGGTCCGGCAGGCCAGCCCACCTGACAACGTTGGCCAGCTCGTCCAAGGCGAACAGTGCCGGTTTGGGCAGGCGCCCGCCGCTGCGCTCGGCCCGTTCCTCCATTGCCTCGGCGATTGCCACGGTCAGCGCTGTGGTGAGCGGGGCGGCCGATCCTGCCCCTTCCTTGGAAAGGATGTAGATCGTTTCCTGGGAGGCGGCGAAGGCGTGCGGGTTGAATTGCCGTCGCGCATCCCCTGCCACGCTTGCGCCGCCTGTCGGGGCGACCCAGCGGAGCGTGTTCCGGCTCTTGAGGCACTGGATCATCTTTTCGGCGGTACCGAAGATACCGTCGCGCTGTTTGTCGGCCAGCTTTAGCGTGGACTCCAAGCCTTTGTACTGCAGCTCGTAGTCGTGCTCCCGGAGGATTTCGATGGGTTCCTGGCTGACCTGCTCTGTCACCCACAGGTAGACCTGGGTGATCGGCAGGCCACCGAGGGCTGCGGCGAGGAAGTACGAGGAAAGGATGTCCTCGGCTTTGGGGTCGAAGTAGGCGTCCGGTTTTGAGCCGGGCACCCGTGAGCCGGCAGCGAAGTGTTGGGTGAGTTTGTAGGCCTTCTCTTCGTCCGTGACGTAGGAGAGGGGGTTCCACCACCAGTCCGGTTCTTCCTGGGCGATCTTCTGCGGATCGAAGACCCAAACCGGGGCCGCGTTCTCGCGGACGCCGCGGGTGCCGTCCACGACGTCACGCTTGTTCGACGTCGAGACAACGGCGCCGGGCGCGTCCAGGATTGCGGGCATCACCCGGGAGGTGGACTTACCCGTTCGGGGTCCCCAGATGTCGAGGCTGAGGTCTTCCCATGACTGGACGAACTTCTGTCCGGTGGAGACGACCTTGCCGACGACGATCCCTGGGTTGTCGTTGATCCCGAGACGGTCGGCTTTGGCCTGCGCCCCTTTTTCGGAGAACGCGTCGAGGGCTTTGCCGCGGCCCAGGTAGCGGGCCGCCTTGTCGACACGGGCACGCTTGGATGCCCCTTTCCGCCAGGCCACGAGCACGACAATGGCAAGCGCGAGGATCAGGGCGGCCATGACGCAGACGACGATGGTGGATTGGGTGGGCCAGGGAATCCGGCCTTTGATGAGGCCGGCTATGAGGTCGATGGGGTGAGCTGGGGGCTTGGTGATGCCCGCCATCCAGGACCCGAGGTGGACGGCGGCGTAGGTCCCGCCGCCGAAGACGACGATGGCAGCGATGGCCAGCCAGACCAGCAGGGCATCTTCGAGGCCCATTCCTTTGCGGTTCGGTGCGCTCACAGTGTTCCTCCTTCTGTCGGCAGTGATGGTGCTGCCTGGTCCATCAGGGTTTTCGCCGGTGCGTGCCAGCGGGTGTCGGTGTCGTTCAGGCCGTCGTTCTTCTCGATCGAGGTCAGCCCGATTTGGACGGGGATACCGGGGCGGCCGCCGACCTTGATCAGGAACTTGCCCCTGCCCGGGGGCTCGATGTCGAGGCCGCGTGAGTCCCAGGCTGGCGGGTCCTGCCAGGAGATGAGCTTTTGCTGCTCCTGCCGGGAGAGCGGGATCGCGGAGGTCAGGAGCGGCATTTCTGAGGCGGGCAGGCCGCCGCAGATCACCATGCCGGAGCGTTCGACGAAGCCGCGGGCTTTCATCCGGTCCTCTTCCGCCGGCAGCGCGAGCAGGTCGGACATGGTGTGGGAGATCATGATTTGCCCGACACCGACGGACCGGTTCAGCCGGGTGAGGGCGTCGACCCGGTCGACCATGCCCTTGCCGGAGCGGAGCGCCCGCCATAGTTCGTCCAGGACCACGAAGTAGTTCCGGCGTGGTTCCAGCCCGGCGTCGGCGAGGGTGTTGGCGACGTTCACGGTGCCGAAGCCGTAGGACCAGCAGGCCAGCAGCACGGCGGCCTGCAGGTCGGTTTCGGTTTCGTCGATGCTGGAGACGTCGAAGACCACGGCGCGGTCCCGCTTCATCGGGTTTGTGGTCTGCTGGGAGAAGATTTCTCCCAGCTTCCCTCCCCCGGTCAGACCCAGCAGGGTTGCTTCCAGCGCCCGGGTCTCCCGCAGGTAGACGTTCATGTCGCCACGGTCCAAAGCGACCTGCCGCAGCTCGTCAGGTGCGGAGACAATCACCTCCAGCAGGTCTTTCAGGACCGGGATCCCGTCGAACCGGTCATCGAGGACCCGCAGCGCCCGGTCCAGGATGGTCTGTTCCTGATCGGTGGGCGGGTTGTTCCGGCTGATCGTGATGAGTGAGACGACCATGTTCAACCGGCGGCCGTGAGCATCGGCACGGACCCGGGTGGCCGCTTCATGATGGCCGTGCTCCTCGAGGAGCTGGGCGACCTCGACGGCCTGGCCCGGGTCGAGAATGTTCAGGTAGCCGACACCGCGGCCGAGCTTGATGACCTGCCCGCCGAGAGCTTCGACGGCTTTGACGTGCTCGCCTTTCAGGTCCCCGAGAACCAGGGGGTTGACGCCCTGGGCGGCAAGGCCCAGGAACATGCGCCGGACCAGGGTGGACTTGCCCAGCCCGGGTTTGCCAAGGATGAAAGCGGAAGGGTTGGAGATGAGGCGGGCACGCTGGAACCAGCTGATCGGGTCGCAGCAGACCGTGGCCTGGGTTTCCTCATGCCGTCCGAGCGGCACACCGATCATGGGCGAGGACGCACCGGAGGAGAACGGCCACAGACCGCAAACCTGGACCGTGGTTCCCCGGTACTCCTTCACCGAGGGGACGAGCTGCGCCATCCCGCCCCCACGTCCGGCCCAGCCACGGGCACCCGGCCCGGCCTCATTCGGCCGCTTACCCGGCTTGTCCTTTGGAGTGCTTTTTACTTTCTTTACTGGCTTTACTGTCATTGCTGGCAAAACGTCCTTGAGTGCCATTAGAGGGCGTCCCTGATTTCGGGTGGCATCATGCTGTGCTTGGGCAGCACCAATCCCAGCGGCAGGGAAGCGGCGAACGCGGTGTCCTGTGCCCCGTAGGCGCTGCGCAGCAGCACCCGGGCGGTGCCTGAGGTCTGTTCGATGGCGGCCACGGCATCAGGCAGCCGTTCCCTGTCGGTGACTGTGGCGGTGACGACCATCCCGAAATTCACCAGGCCGGCACCTCGGGCTTCTTCCTGGGCGGTCTGCACGGCGGAGCGGGCATCGACCAGGTCGCGTGCGGTGGGCCGGCCTACGGAGGTGATGCGGACGTTGGCGTTGTTCTGGTCGCGCTCCACCACGGCGGCAGCCTTCGCGGAGTCCATCGGACGGTAGAGCAGGGAGACGCGTTTGCGGTCAATGTCCCCGTGGGGGGCCAGCAGCCGGGACAGGACCGAGGAGTTCACGGACCCGCGAGGGGCTCCGGTCATGGTCCAGGAGACAGAGAACGCGGAATCGTGGCGGTAGCCGTCCCAATTCGCCTGCGTGGCGGTGGGGCCGACCTCGCCCCAGGCCAAGGCAACAGGGGAACCGGCGGCGTGGGCTTCATCAATGATCAGAGCAGCGGGCGGGTCATAGGCGACGCGGACGACTTCGCAGAGTTCCTGCGCTGACATCGGCCGGGCGATACCGGCGCCGGTGGACTGCAGCCGGGCTGACAGCCCGGGGACCCGGGAGGCAAGGTCGCGGGCCACATCTTCGGGTGTTCGCTTCTTCGACCCGGAGCGCAGGGAGGCGTTGAAGGTCAGGGACACCCAGGCGCGGACCGTCGCTGATCCCTCCGGATAGGTGTCGACGACCTCGCGCAGGATGGCCTGGGCGAACTCGGGTGCGTTGGGGTCGAGGTTCATTTCGACTTCGTTCCGGAGCCGGTACCCGGAGTCGGGGGCGGTCTCCACGGTGACGGCAGCGGCGTCCAGCCCGGCTTCGTCGGCAAGGCCGGCGAGCCAACCACCCCAGTTGGCGACCCAGGCGTCGACCTGCTCAGGGTCAACCAGAGAGGCCCCGTCGGGTTCGGTGGAGAAGATGACGGTGAAGTGGCTGGTGGCAGGTACGTGAAGCATGGCGAACGGGCGTTTGTAGGAGTCGGCGAACTCGTACAGGGTGGACTTCGCCGCCAGTCCGGGGAGCTGGTACATGCCCCACTCCGTCACCCCCAGAGGGCCGGAGCGGTAGAGGTTTGTTCCGGAGGACCGGGAGAGCCGGAAGGCCATCCGGGTGCCGAAGCGGTCTACAGCGGACTGGCCGTGCTTGTCCTTGACCGTGAGCAACAGGGCGCTTGCCCCTGCAAGGGCGAGGACAGCGAGGCCCAGGAACAGGCCCCAGATAGCGAAGGTGGTGATGCCCAGCAACAGCCCGGCCATAACAATCCCGGTGCCGATAGCGCCGAGGTTGCCCAGCCCGGCCGAGCGCGGTACGCGCCAGTTGCCGTAGGACGGTTCCTTGTATTCGGTGTTAATTGCTGCCACTGGGGCCCTCCCCGGTTGAATCCTGCGCGGTCTTTTCAATTGCCTGCGACGTCTTGGTCGCCACGTGCGCCCCGGCCGCCAGAGCCATCCCAGCCGGGCCAGCTGCCGCTGCCCCGCCGCCTGCCCCCGCGGTCCCTGCCTTGCTGGCGCCAGCAGCGCCTGCGGGTCCACCGAGACCCGGCGTTCCAAGGGTGGGCTGTCCTCCCCCACCCCGCGGCCCGGATGGTCCATCACTGCCCTTAGGCGAGCTGATGGTGTGGGTACCGTTCGGGCTCTGGGTGTTGTTGGTCGTGGGAGGTATCGGGGCTGCATTTCCCCTGCCGCTGCCGCCACGGCCCAAGGACACAGCACCAGTGGCCATGGCACCAACGGCAGCCCCTGCTGCGGCTCCGCTGCCCGAGGCAACGGCACCAACCATCGGTGTCACGAACCGCATCAACGCCGGGAGCGCGAACAGGGCAACGATCATCAACGTGAACCCTGTGATCGAGCCGACCAGGGCGTCCTGCCCGTCCGGGTTGCCCATCAGAAGGAACGCGACTGAGTACACGATGGCCGCCGCGGGCTTGTAGAGGATGAAGGCGATGGTCCAGCCGACTGCTTTCTGGAACCACTGCCTACCCATCTCGGTGTTGGTGAACGCTGCAGTGGTGGGCAGGATGCCCGCCAGGATTACCAACATGCCGCTGCGGACCACCATCAGGACTATCTGGACCAGCGAAGCTATTAGCCCGACCAGGCCCAGGATGATGAGGATGAACACCCCGACGTCCGTCTGGCCCGTCACGACGAGCATGTTCATCGCCTCGGCAAATCCTTTGCCGTCCGTAGAGCGCTCAATGATGGCGACAGAAAAAGTGTCGGCCGCGATCACCAGAATCGAGATGACACCCAGACCCAGGCCGGACACCAATGTCAGTGTGAGCAGCGAACGGAGCAGGTCCTTGAGCGGTGCACCACGCTGCTCCCAAATCATCCGGATTCCACCGAGGATCACGGCGAGAACCGCCAGAGCCAGCGTCCATGGCATTAGTTCGCTGTTGACCGCAGAAACAACCGGGCTTGGATTTGTCCCGTCCTCGCTCGCCAGGTTCACCGTGGGCATTGAAACCCAGAAGGTCGATAGAGTCGTCACCATCTGACTCATGCCCTCCATGATGGCCTTGGCGAGATTCCCTATCGCATCATCAGTGATGCCCGCTATCCAATCTCCTGCCGGGTTCCATACGGGCTTCATGCTCCGCTCCACGGGATGAAGCCTGAGAGATCACGGATTTGGCGGGGTTCTTCCAGGGGTGCGCCGTTGTCGGCTACCACTCCTTTCCAGTCACCGTCCTGCCAAAGCAGGTTTGTCCTTACAGAAGCAAGCGCACCATTATCTGCCGTGAAGGCCAGTTCAACCACAGCTTGGGCAGATGTATACGAAACGTTGAATCCAGCTATCTGGATCTTCACGGACGAGGGCGGGGCGGCGGTTTGCGGTGCCTTCATTCCTGCATCCCGGCCGATTCCCTTAGCCACAAGCTGTTGGGCGATGGCTCGCTCCTTGGAGGGATCGCTACCCAGAGCCCAAAGATTCACCGCAGCATATAGTGCACCCGTGGGTGTGTGGGCGAAGCAGGACCGGATGCCCTGATCATCGGTCTTCCCTGGACCAACCTTGGGGTCAGTTGGGGCAGCCATGCTTCCTACGAGTTCCCACTTCGTCTCCGGCGCAGCGCCCAAAGCGGTTTCCGAAGATGAGGGGAGCCCGCAGACACTTGCCTCAGCCCCAGCCGACGCGCTGGGGGTGGCTGCTACAGACCCGGTGGGCTCCCCCGACGGAGGGGCCGGCTCCGCGTTGCCCTGCCCCTTGGGGAGAAGGAAGATCACGATGGTTGATGCGATCAGCGCGACCACCAGCGCGGCCGCAATGATGAACCCGGGTTTGGTGAACGGATTGCTTTCGGTGGTGCTCTCTGTTGACTGGTTCATGCGAACCTCCCGTGTTGGTGTTGGCTTAGACGAAGGCGCGGACGATGCCGGCGGCGCCGGTGATGATGATGCAGCCCAGGAGGACCCAGCCGAGCTTGCCGATGGCTTGTGCGCCTTCGCCGCGCTGGAGCTGGATGACCATGCCGATGCCGACGATGATGACGCCGAGAACGCCGAGGACCAAGCCGATGCCGGAGGCCCAGTTCAGGACCAGGAGCAACCCGTCTGCCTCTGCCGGGATGGTCGGAGTGGGGTTGGGGATGACACCAGTTGCAAGTGCGGAGAAGTAGTTCATGGTGAGACCTTTCAGTTGGTGGTTGGTTTAGTGGTGTCGATGGCCAGAGCGGCCAGGTCGGTGATGAAGCCTTGGTACTCACGGGGCGGCGGTGCCGTGGTGTCCCCGTGCCGCCAACCCTCTACCCACGGCAGGGTCCATAGCCGTGGCGCTCCCCCGCCGACGATGGCGGTGAAGTCCCGGAGTGCTTTGGGAGTCTTCCCCGGCGCGTCAGCAAGAACCGCGAGGCCGAGCAGCTCAACTTTCGGCGTTGCTCCTGACACCCATTGGGTCAGCGCACTCTGGGCGGCTGTCAGACCGCGCATGTCTGCGCGGCAGACCAGCAGGACCCGTGGTTTGCTTTCGTCCTGGAGGACTGGCCAGCAGTGCCCTGTGGCTCGTCCATGAAGGAGGTCCGCGATTCTGCTTTCGCCCGCTCCCCCGTGAGCGCCGATGACCCACAATGCGGCGGAACCGGCCATTGTGCGGCTGGCCAGCCGGTCCGCTGCGTCGGGTTCGACCATGCCGGTTAGTGGGGCACTGATGACTGCCGCTGGGGGCAGGTACGTGTCCAGTGCTTCCTCCTCCGGCGTTTCGGTGCCGGGGCTGGTAATCCAGGGGTTCAGGGACTGGTGCATGGTTCCTCCTTTCGGAAGTCAGCTCGTGTGGTTTAGAAGCCTTTGGCGACCGCGGCTGCAGCCGCCAGCCATGCCCGCTGGGTGGCGGGCTGGAGGGCTTCATAGCGGATGGGGCCGTTGACCAGAGCCGGGTCGTAGGGAATCCTCACGACGGCGCGGACGAACGGCTCGAAGCCGTCAGCGATGCGCTGGGCTTCGTCCTTGGCCCGCTTCAAGGCATCCCCGGACATAGTTCGCTTGGCGTCGGTGGATTCCGAGACGATGACGACGGCGTTACGGGCCAGCTCGGCGTCGTGGCCGCCCCGGGATTCGAGGGTCTGCAGCGTCAGCCGCGCGGCTTCTGCACGGTCCTCGATGGCGGTCACCGGGACAACGAGCTGGTCCGTGTGGTGGATCATCCGTCGCCAGTTCGCTGCGCGGGCGGTGTTGCCCGAGTCCATGACCACCAGCCGGTAGTACCGGGTGAGGACTTCGTGGGCGATGTCCACTTCCTCGGCAGTAATCTCATGGTCGCCTTCCTCGTTCTCGTCGGAGCGCAGGACATCGAACTTGTCGGCGGTCTGGTGGTGAACGAATTTGGCAATCTCGGCAGCGTTCGTGGACGGGGACAGCAGCTCGGTTGAGGAGTCGATCAGGTCCAGGACGCTCCGGTCATGGGCGCCCTTTTCCGTCCGCCAGCCCAGGGTGCCTTGGGATTCGTTGTTGTCCCAGGCGACGGTGGAGGCCCCGCTGTAGCGGGCGAGGATGGCCGAGAGCATGACGACCGTGGGGGTCTTGTTGGCGCCGCCCTTGCGGTTGACCACGGCAATGGTCCGGGGACCGGGCCAGTGCTGGCTGACCGTGCGGATATCCTCCCGCTCGGACCGTTCTTCGGCGGACGGGTCCATCCGGAGGCCCAGGCGCGTGAGCGCACCCCGCCAGCCCTGCGTGGCCGGCTCCAGGACCGGGGCGCTGACCAGGAACGAGGTTTCCTTCAAGCTGCGCCGGGTCGGCGGTGCTTCCTTCACGGCATCTGCCGGCGCTGGCGTCGTCTCTGACGCGACGGAGTTGGGCGGCCACGGCTGGCCCACCGTGGCGACGGCAGCAGCCGTAGGCTCCGCCGGAGCATCCACAGACTCAGCCGCCGGAGCATCCACAGACTCAGCCGCGGGAGCATCCACAGACTCAGCCGCGGGAGCCGGGGTTTCAAGGACTTTGGGAGCTGGCGGCTCGGGCATAGGTTCCGCTGCTACTACCCTGCGGCGGGCGGGGTGTGCCTCGTAGGAGACGGATTCGATCCTGTTGTCCGGGTGCACGATCAGTTCACCGTGTCCTTCGGGATCCTCGATCTGAGCCCTGACGGGACGGTTCAACGTCTGGGCCTCGCCCACAACGAGGGCAAGGGCGTTGTTGCGAAGATCCTGCAGGGATTCCCCGGCAGGGACGATGCGGGAGTTACCGGCGACAACGACCTCGGCGGTCCCGTTTTCACGGACGATGGCCCTGATATTGGGAAAGGCCAGGACCTCGGTGGATGTGGTGCTCATGGGCTTCTTCCTTTACGTGTGAGTTGGGCAGTTCCAGCGCTTAGGACGAGGGTGGTGTGAAGCGGTTGACCTTCCACGGAGCTTCCTTGCCCGTGCGGAGCAGCTGCAGCGTGTAGGTTCCGGCGTCGGTGGAAACAGCTGCCATGACGCCGTATCCGTTGGCTTCATCGACGTTCAGCGTGGCCGGGCCGGTGACGCGGCTGGCCGGAATGTTGACCGGGTCCACGGCCGAGTAGTCGGCAGTGGCCTGCGGGGTCAGCCAGCGGGCAAGATCGTTGGCCCACTGCCTTTCCTCCACGCCAGGGCGGGCAAAGTCGGCCATGGCCTGCTCAGCAACGTCGATGGCGGCGTCCTTACTGGCCTCATCCCAGGTGATGCCGATCGTGGCCGGCACCGTGCCCCCTGGAGCCTGCGGGCCGCTGCTGACGCTCAGCGAAACGGGCGCAGAAGGCGTGACTGCCGTGGTTTCATCCGGTGCAGGCGTCGTGTTCGCTGCCGGTGCGCACGCGGTGCAGAGCAAGGCCACGGCGATGAGGGCCAGGGGCTTTTTCATTACTTCTCCTCTTGGGTGGGCAGGTACAGAAACGCTGACGGGACATCGCTGCTGACAGTGCGGGTGTAGTAGTTGTGGTCATCCGGGGGCGGGTTGCCGTTGTAGCCCTCTTCGACGTAGGTCCCGTCGTCCTTGACTTCCTTCACCACCGCGACGTGACCGTATGTCGGGTCCGCTCCCCCGGTGCCGGGCGCGTACCAGACGACCGACCCAACACGGGGGACGGAACCGGTAGGCCAGCCCTTGGCGTCCCAGCCGGACTTCCACGTCACGGCAGAGCCCAAACGTTGGCCGTCGGGGCGAAAGCTGCCGTTAAGGAACTTGAACGGTTCCCCGGTGGACCCCATCTGCTGGTTCACCCGCCAGAGAGCGAAGTCCACGCACTCCCGGTAGTAAAAGTTCAACGGCGAAGTGCTGGCGTCGTTGGCTCCGATCTGAACCCAGGTCGGAGAGTCCTTCCACGGGTAGTCGTCCCCGGCACCAGTCTTCCCCGGAATGGCGCAGTCGCTACCCTCCAGGGAGAACTTCCCGTCCGAGAGCGCCTGGACGAGCTTGACGGCCTCGGGCCAGTACTTCTGGTAGTGGTACGGGTCGGCGTTGCGCTGGACCTTGTTGCCGGCCAGTGTCGGCTCCAGTAGCTCCCAGCCCTCGACCTTCTGCAGGGCCTTGATGAAATTCGTTGCGCTGATGGTCGGGTCCATGCGGTCGGCGTAGGAGCCCCACGCGCCGTTGTCCCGCTGCTGAAACAACCCACGGGAGTCAGGGCCCGGTCCATCGCCATAGTCCAGAACACGCAGGCCAGACTCCCCCAAGGACACCATGACGCTGATCATCTGGCCCTTCACGGACAAGTCCAGGGCCTTACCAGCACCCATGATCGCCGCGGCGTTCTTCAGTTGCTCCACGGTGTAGCCCTCGACCTCGGTACCAGCACTAAAGGCAACAGAGGTTGTCGATCCGCAGCTGGCCAAGGATTTCGCTGGCGCTAGTAGCAGGAGCAACGAGAAGACCACACCAAGGACAAGTCCGGGGATGGCGGCAACGCTAATCAGACCTAGAGCCTTGTTTTGCATCGTCACGTCCCCCAGACCGTGTGCCTTCCATCGTTCAGTACTTGCTGGCAACAGAGTGATTTAGCCCATGCAAGGAGACGTTGGATCACTGCTCAAGGAGAGCAAAGCGCCTAGGAGCTCGCTTAATGCATTCATCACTGCTAAAAAGGTATCATGATGAGTGCATTAAACAAGCTGAAGAACCTATGAAACGAGTTGAGAAATGAGCTTTAGGAGCTGATGAGGGCGGACGGAATATGAAAATCGCTCTGTTTGAGGGCAAAATGGGAATCGTGCCTAAATATGCCCTTCCAGAGGAGAACTGGTCAGAGGATCTCCTGCTGGCCCAAAGGGTTATCAGCACGCCTGCGCGCTTGGCGATCGTTGGCTATCTCTATACGAAGGGGCCGACACTCCGGGCGACGCTGATCAAAGAATTGTCCTTGGACACAAGCCTCGTGGGTAGGAACCTAGACCAGCTTGAAGATCTGGGCATCCTAATTGGGGATCCGCCGCGCGGTGAGCGTGTAGGAAGATCCACGAGGTGGGAAGTCAACAAAGATCGGTACAACCGAATGGCTAAAGCTCTCTACGACTTCCTCGGGATTGATCTATTACAACCTCAATCCAAGCGCGATCCCAAGGACGGCTAGTAACCCAAGCCCTCGCCCCCGCTGACGGGGACGAGAGCCCCTGTCAGGTATGAAAGCGTGCTGATCTTAAAGATGGCATCTGCAATTTCCTCAGGTTCCGCAATCCGTCTCAGAGGCGAACTTTCTATAAGCCGCTCCAAATCAGCATCTTCGACTTTGGCCAGCATGTCGGTCTTGGTAGGCCCAGGGGCGACCACATTAATTCGGATCCCACGCGGACCCGCCTCCCACATCGCTGAACGCACCAACCCGTCCAGAGCAGCCTTAGAAGACGTGTAGTGCGCCGAACCAGGAATTCCCGTCCGAGACGACTCCGAGGAGATAAGCACAATGGATCCGCTGCGAGCCCTTCCCATGTATTTAAGGGATTCCTGCACAACGGTGAATGCACCGAACAAGTTCGTTTCCATGACCGACCGCAGGTCTTCATCCCGCATTCGAATGAGAAGATCTTGACGAGCCATGCCAGCGTTATAGATAACTGTGTCGAGCCGGCCGAACGAAGCGGCGATTTCTTTGAAAGCTGCCTTCACCGCGGCGGCGTCAGTAACATCGCACTGGATACCGTGAACACCCGCGGGTACGCTGCTTCCCCGGTGAGTGCCTGCTACAACATAGCCCTCTTCCAAGAACCGCGTAGCGGTTGCTTTCCCAATCCCCCGCGTTGCTCCAATTACAAATGCTACTGGCGACCCGACCATAAACTTGCCCACGTTTGCACTCTACAGGTAGTGTCCAAAGCGGCCCTGAAAGCTGTGGGGCCTACATCTCTCATACTTCAAGTGTGCTGCTGGATAGTGGTGTGCTGGCTTCCAACCCTCAATTCGTTAGGGCTTAAAGTCATGCACCCCGATGCACTCACTGCCGTATGCGCCGCCGCTTCCACCCCTTCCCTACGTATCCTCCGCGCGTTGAACCTGCTTCAGGCTCCGCAGCGGCCAGAGGAGCTTGCCGAAGGGCTTGAACTCTGTCCTTCCATTGTTAGTCATGAACTTTCAACGCTGGAAGCCGCTGGAATCATTAGGACCGCCGGTGGGCACGTACACCTCGGCATCCGGTTGAGTTCGCTCTTTGGAGGCCCGTTGGCCCATGCGATGACAGAGTTACCCTGCCCTCAAGAACGAAAGGCTTCCCGTGTCTAAGCAAGCGATGGACGCAAAAGGACGCTGGGTCGTCCTGGATACTACGCAGGACGGAATGTCCCTGCTCGCCGTTGGCGGCGAAAATCATCCCGGCATCAGCCCTAGGAACTGGCTGGATGAACGAACCAGAACTGTTCTGCTCGACAAACTGAGGACGGTGCTCACCTCGGGACAGGCCTATGAGGGTATTGTCCGCTACGGCGCTTCTGAATTCGCTGTTGTCGCCAATCCAGTAGCGTCTCCGGACGGTAAACAGGTTGTGGGCGCCTACGGCGTTTTCGAGCACCTTGGCCGCCCCCTCCCGACCGCACCGCTTCTGGGCACCTGGCAGTGGCGGGTGCACAAGCAAACTGGGAAGAACGTCGGCGAAGACTCTTCACTTTGGGACGCCAATCTCTTCAAGATCTATGGAATCGATCCGGCCACTGTCGAGAGCAAGCGCGGCCCCGCTGGCGAGTGGTTGGCAAAGCTCATCTCAACAAAAGACAGGGACACCATCAAGCTCGTCATCGACAGCGGCATCTCCGTCAACAACCGAAGCCGACACCTGCTCTCCTATGAAATCGTCTACGGATACGGAAGTCCGAACCCGGGGAAAAAGCAGATTGCAATGTCGGCCAGGGCCTACGACGACCCCGAATACCCCGAAGCGATCATGCTGCGAGGATTCAGTCGCGAAGTGGACTCCCCAACCAAAGTCGTCACTCCAGGACTCTCTCCCGTCTCGGCCGGCCTGGTAGCCGAAGCCCTTTTCGCATTGGCAGCAGACAGGGCCTTTGCCGCTATCGACATGCAGCAGGAAGTGACCTTCCGGACTTCAAATAGATGGTCCGACTTCGGACTTCTACCCGATTTCGAAGGCAACCTGGCAGCGCTAGCTCATCCAGAAGACAAGTTTGGCTTCGAGCGCCATCTGGCTGAAGCCTCTGCAGGACGAGTGGGCCCTGAATCATCGACCAGGGTGAGGCTGCGAACGACGGCCGATCGCTGGCAGGAGTTCGCAGTCGCAGTAGCACCAATCGGTACCGACGGAGGCCACAGCCGCTACCTCATGTTGAGCCTCGTCCCCGTAGGAAAAGGTTCGTAATGGGAATTCTCGATGGGAAGACCATCCTCGTAACAGGGATCTTCACGGAGCGGAGCATCGCCTATGCCGCGGCTGAACACGCTCAGCAAGAGGGTGCCACCCTGATCTTTACTGGTTTCGGGCGCAGGTCAAAGATCACCCAAAAAATCGTACAGCGGCTTCCGTCCCCCGGACCGGTTCTTGAGCTGGATGTCACCAACCAAGAAGATCTGGATTCGCTTCACAACAGAATTCTGGGGCATGCAGACAGCCTTGACGGCATCATCCACTGCATCTCCGCCAGCAAACCAGAAGCAGTCGGCCCTGGATTCATAACAGCAGACTGGGATGACCTCTCGACGAGTCTCCAGATTTCTGGAGCGTCGCTGCAATCCGTCACCAAAGCCTGTCTCCCCGTCCTCGCTGACGGGGCGAGCATCGTCGGCGTCACACTCGATGGCACGCCGGTGTGGCCAATTTATGGCTGGGCAGGAGTGGCAAAAGCCACCTACGAATCGACGAATCGCTACCTCGCCTACCACCTTGGTCAACGCAAAATCCGCTGCAACCTAGTGGCATGTGGCCCGCTGGATAATTTCACCGTGGCAGCCATCGACGGTATCGAGAGTACTGACGGGGTCTGGGAGAGTCGCGCTCCCTTGGGCTGGGACCGGACGGACCTACAGCCCGTAGCCAGCGCGGTTGTGGCCCTGCTGTCCGATTGGTTCCCGGCCACCACTGGCGAAATCGTCCACGTCGACGGTGGATATCACGTCATGGGGATGTAGAACACTTCCATGCAACTTGCTGCTAGCACCGAGAAAGACAGCGACACGCCCAGTACCATCAGCAGTTTCGATAACAAAAACCGCTTAGATGGCTTTATGGCACTCCGAAAGCTCGCTCAGGGTGGACGCCCGTCTAAGGGCCCACGGCACACGTTCCTTGTAAAGCCCGACATTACGCGCGCCGAAAAACTGCAGTGCATTATCGAACTTCTGGATACCAACGCGGTTGATTACCTGACGCCGTTGGTGGCGGCGCACATCGATGCAGTCGACCTTGACGCACTCGAGAGAAGAAAACAGGAGGCTTTGCCTATCGCAAAGGCCAGTTAATAACTGAAGGCCCGCACATGGCGGGCCTTCGTTAAGTATGACGTTCAGATCTCGTTCTTGGCGGGACCCGATCTGAACTTTTCCAACACCCACCCAGTGGGTGGATTTTTAGTACCCTCCGGAGAGGAGTAACTGCTGTCTATGGTACAGCCCTACCCACATGCGTCAACAACGACGCGGCCGAAAGATGCTGCACAATCGGCACCGATTGAAGCGTGGAGGCTTGCTCCCCTGATCGCGGGCCAACCTACCTACAGGACTGGCCGCTGGATCGGTTCCAGGTTCCAGTACCCACGCCCGATCAACGCCCCGAAAATTACCCGATCCCTGCCGAAAGCTCCCGCGGCAGTGATGATCCACGACATGCACGGCAGCGTCGCCACCCTGTGCCTGGACCTTGACACGTCCAAAGCCCTCAAAGGAGTTGTCGACGCCGACGCGGCAAGGCTCCGGGTCCTGCTTCAGTCCTGCGGAATTGCCTTCGTAGAGGACTTCTCCCCCAGCGGCGGCCGGCACCTGTACGTTCCCCTCCGCGATCGCCTGAGTGCCACCGAGGCGCGCGAACTCGTTGAAGCCCTAGCGCTGACGGCCACCAGCCTTGATCCCAGCCCACACCAGAACATCACCGACGGCTGCATCCGCGTTCCAGGATCCGCCCACAAATCCGGTGGGCACCAAACCCTGGTCACTCCCCTGGCCCACGCCTACGATATCCTGCGCCGCAGAAATGACATCACGGCCCTGGAAGCCCTCCGGGCACTGCTGGCTCCCGAAATCACCCGCCGGCGTGCCCAGAAGGCCCGTGAGGCAAAACTCGTCGCTTCACAGCGCACCGGCAACATGCAGCCGCTGTCGCTGTCGCTGGCCACTACGAGTGAAGCCCCCCTCCGCAGGATTGCTCGAACCGGACTCTACGACACCACCCGGTACAAAAGCCCCTCAGAAGCACGCATGGCAGTTCTGAACCACTTCAGCGCCTGCGGCTGGACCCTTGCCCAGGTGCAGAACGAACTCGCCGGACAGTTCCCGGGCCTAGCGGCCCTCTATGGCTCTGCCAACAAGCGTGACCGCCTCCTCAGCTACGAGTGGACCAAAGCCCAGGCCTTCACAGCAACCGGTCAAAAACGCATGCCCAAACAAACAGGGGAAAAGCATGCACTTATTAACAACACAAGCCAAACCTTACCCACAGGGGGGGCCATCAAAAGCTCATCCCCCGCAGTGCACCAGCTCGTGAACGACCTGGAAAACATCCTCTACGCTGTCCTAGACGCTAGGCTCCAGGCCCGCGGCCGCGAAGGCCTGAGCCTTCGCCTCCTGATCCGTGGACTCCTGGGGTACATGCGAGCCAAAGAAACCAACATCTTGGACGTCGGCTGCCGGACACTGGCAGCCGCGATGGGAAAACACCACGTCACCATCGCCAGGCTCCTGCCAATCCTTGCAGCGGCCTCAGACGGAATCCTGACCAAGATCGCTGACGCCCGGCACAAGGCCGCCGACGTGTACCTCATTCAGCTACCCGAGCACTACAACGACCTGGCCCGTCAACTAACGTGGCGCAAAGGCCGCATCCACGCCATCCGGCCCGTCTTTCGGGCCCTCGGAGACCCCGCCGCCCTCGTCTACGAAGCAATTGAACGTGCCCACCACTCCCCCACTACAACCGACGTCTCTCGTACAGCCGGCGTCAGCCGAAACGTTGTCGCCAGAGCCTTGGCAGACATGGAAGCCCTAAGCATGGTCCGACGCGACGGAGGTCAATGGAGGACCACCAGCCTCAATCTCAGATCATTAGCAGCCCGGCTAGGAGTACTTGAGGACTATCAGGAACAAATACGGCGCAACCGCGCCGAACGAGCCCAGTGGCACGCATACCTCGACAGGTACAGAGTCCTGGAACTGGTGATATCGGAAACCGATCTATTCGACCTGGAGCGCGATGAGCACTGGTTGCCTCCTGATGACGCGGCTATATGGGTAGCCGCATAGTGATCTTTTGGCTGCGGCCCGGGTACCGAGGAGCGCCCACGATTCGACGGCGATGCCTGCATCCTTTCTAGCGTGCTTGTACCCGCTTGCCGAGCCGTCAAAGCGACTTTCTCTTCTGCCTATCGGCTTGATGTTCAGAGTGTCTGAACCAGGCTAACGCCCTTGTACTGTGTTCCAACTGTTTAGCTAATGCATACTTACTTCACACTCTCTTTGGAACTGAGATGTTGGGCTTTACGTCTTTCATACGGTGAGAGCCATCAGATGACAGAGGTTTGAGATTCCGAGGGCACATATTCAATTCGAAGGCGCGAATAAGCGGCCCTGTCTCCGATACGAGGTAAGACCAAAGTCCAACTCCCCTCTCCTGCAAGTTGCATGCCGAAGGTACCAACGTTGCGCCCCGTAATGTCACTGCCATTTTCTAGCGCTATGCTCTGTGCACTTATTCGAGGGGTAAGCGCAACTCCACTGGTCCTATCGGTGGCAGGAAAAAGTTGCGAACGGACAGTGCGCCAGCCAATTCGTAGCTATGAACGAACGTATGACGAAGCGGCCCACTGCTTACGGAGCTGCTGGAGCCTTCGGCAGATTTGTACCAACTGCGATGCGGTGGCTCAGTAAGGGAATCAGCTCTGCTGCTCATTCGGTAGCGCCTACTTTGAGTTTGTTCCTATGACTGCAACTGCGTTTCTGCTGCATGTTCAGCGGTTTCATCCTGCCTGCTGAGGCCAGCCTCGTTGAGTGATTGGCACCTCAAGCATCCAAGGTCCTTCCACGTTGGCCGTTTAGCAACTTAATAGCAACTGCCTAGCAACTGTAGTTTTACTGCTTAGCAAGTGCGTTACTAGTCTATTGCCAATAGAAAGCAGCTTCACTGCTAAAAGGGCTGGCGCCCCATTCTCCCATTCCGTCTGTTAGCGGGCTGCATAGCTAGTGCATAGCTAGTGCATAGTTAGTGCATAGCTACTGCTTAGCTAGTGCTAAGCAACTTAATAGTTGCTAATTCATCTGATGCACTTGAAGCTATGGATACGTTTTCTTGTTTGAAGTCAGCAGGGAGGGCTACGACTCCCCATAGCGAAGGCACACTTGCTTATTGGCAAATGCGAGGAGGCTGGCGTTGTAGAGTAATTTTACTGCAAAGCTACTGCATAGCTCATGTCTAACTACTATGCAGTTATTGGCAAGCAGTGTTAGAGCAAATTTTGTGCGACACCCCGTCAAATGTACAGCTGTATCGCACTGACCTCACATAGGCTGTGCACTATGGATACGGCTACTACCTCCCACATCTTGTCGTCCGCTGTTCAACTGGCGTCCCGGCGTACCGTCTGCATCTCCAACGGCAAGGGCGGTGTGGGAAAGACGACCGTCACGACCAATCTCGCTGCGCTACTGGCTGGCGCCGGTTACAAGGTGCTGGTCGTAGACCTGGACTCACAGGGTGATACGTCCACGAACTTGGGCATTATTAACGATGAGCGCTACGACCGCGGCGAAGCCCTGGATATCGCGGTTCGTTACAACAAAGTTCCGCTGCCGATCAAGGATGTGAGGCCTGGGCTGGACGTTCTCGCCGGCGGCAATCACACAGCCCAGCTGATGGACACGTTTCAAGGAGACGCGTCTCGTCAGGGAAAAATGCGCGGGGGAGTAGCACGGACCTTAGCCAAAATCGCCCCGGACTACGACATCGTCCTGATAGATACTCCTCCTTCAGAAGCAGGATGGACTGCAATCGAGGAAGCGATGCTGGCGTCTCGTTGGATTCTGGCTCCGGTGAAGCCTGAGCCGAAGTCGATCCGTGGGCTTGAGTCACTGGCCCGCCGGATTGTCAGTGTTCAGAACGACAATCCGGCCGTTGCATTGCTCGGAGTCATTCTTTTCGGCATCCCGACTAATGCCCGGAATGTGGATAAGCAGGCACGCTCACTCCTCAAGGAGTCACTGGACGGCATCGCGCCTGTATTTGAGGGCAGTATTCGTGATGTCGTTGCTGCCGATGCGGATGCGAGCTTCCGTGGGTTGGCCGCGCATGAGCTCGCGGCCAGGGCAGCCACGCAATCACCATTTTGGGAGCGGCTGCGCAACAAGGGTAAGGGCTCTGATGAACCACGTATCGCGCAGTCAGCTGGAAATCTCGCCGAGGATTATATGAGGTTGACAGAGCAAATTGTCCACGAGCTGCAAGCTCAGGAAGAGGCGCTCGACCAAAGTCTTGAGGTGGCGGTTAAATGAGTCTGACTTCGAGTCCGGGAAAGATGGATTTGAGTGCCCTGGGTGGCCTGAAAAAACGGGCTCCGCAACCCGTGCAGTCGCCTATCCTGTCGGATTCAGCACCAGCGGACCCTGCACCTGAAATTGCGGCGATGACTGTACCTCAGGCACGCGAGGGGCATGTTGAGGTGTCAGCACCAGTTCAGGGCTCTCACGGAGAGAGCGCAGCCGAACCAGCCAGCCCATCGGGCACTACATCGGATGCGCTTGCAGGTGGGTTGGAAGCTCCTGCCGTGGAACATTTGCCGGTTCAGGCTCGTGGAGTACGGCAGGAGATTCAGCCCGCCGATGAGGAACACTCCGGGCACGTCACGCTCTACCTTCCGAAGGATCTAAATCAGTGGCTCGGAGAACACCACGACAGCACCGGTATTTCGTACCCGGGCATCGTCCTGAATGCGATCAGCTGGGCCGCAGCCGACAATAAGTTTGCGGAAATCTTCGCCCCAGATGATAGCCCGATTCCGGCCAACGACATCTTCGGAAGGGCTCCCACCAAGCCAAAGCCTGCACGAGGGGCAGTGGAACCTGAGACTCGGCCGCTGCGTTTCCGTAAGGATCACATGCGGGTGATCATTAGTCTCGCGCGAACTTGGACGGCTGATAATAGGAACGCATTTTTTGTAGGAGTTCTCACTGCCTTCAGGCGTCAACAGAACGGTGGGTGACATTTCTGTTGGCCTTGCAGGGTTTCCCTGCCCTCCTGGACGGACTTTGTCGCTCGCGCTGTCGCGAAACTAGCTCCGGGACGAAAGCTCGCACCCTAGAACCCAGCTTTACTGGTAATGACAGTAATACCAGTAATAAAAGCTTTGGGAGGCGCTGAGGCCTCCTGACAAGCACCAAGGCCGAATCCCCGCTAGCGTGACTTTCGACGAGTCGAAGGTACCAGGGGGAGTCCATGGCGGGGCGCAAGAAGCAGATCGATGGCCAGTTGAGCTTTGACGCTCTCTGGTCGGCACCTGAGGAGGATCGTGATGAACAAGTACGGCAGGCAGGCTCAGGAAGCCTGGAAGGCAGCAAGTCCGGCGCGCTACAGCCAGATACAGGACCCGGAGGAGTTCTTCACGAAGCTGGGGGAGGAAGCCCAGGAGCAAGTGGACGAACTGCTGCTCAAGATCGCCGGACCGGACCCGCAGGGCGAGAGCTACCTCGAGAAGGTAGGTCGGCTGAACGCCGCGAAGAACCAGGCCGAGGAAATCGTCCGCTACGACCTGCTCTCGCCACCGGAGACGGAGGACGAGGAGGACGAGTACGAGAATCCGACGATCAAGGAGCACCTGGAGTTCATGGCCGAAATGCAGCGGCTTCGGGAACAGCTCTAGAGACTTCTCCGGACAGGTTTCGCCCGTCCTCGCAGGAAGAGCTGGCCCCGTCCGGTGCCCGCAGCCGCATCAAAGCGAACCTTGAGGCCCTTGAGATCCTGCAGAGGCTGCAGAGCGAGGGGCGGAAGGCCACGGACGCCGAGAAAGCGTCGCTGGCCCGATGGGGGAGTTGGGGCGCGCAAGGCGTCTTCCAGATCTTCGATGAGACCCGGGAAGAATACGCCGGGGACCGCCAGCATTTGCGCAGCCTCCTATCCGAGGCACAGTACGACGCAGCGCGACGGACCACCATCAATGCCCACTACACCGACGCCGCCTACGTCCAGGCCATGTGGTCCACGGTTCAGGAACTCGGGTTCATCGGCGGCACTGTCCTGGAACCGGGGTCCGGTGTGGGAACCTTCATCGGCTTTGCCCCGGACACCGCCGAGATGACCGGGGTCGAGCTGGACCCCACCACCGCGGCTATCTCCCAGGCCCTCTACCCCGAGGCCACCGTCCGCGCCGAGTCCTTCGCCGACACCAAGCTGCCCACCGGGCACTTCGACCTCGCCATCGGCAACGTACCCTTCGCCAACGTCACGCTGCACGATCCCCGCCACAACGCCGGCGGGCACTCGATCCACAACCACTTCATCCTCAAAAGCCTCGAACTGACCCGCCCAGGCGGCATGGTCGCCGTGCTGACTTCCAGCTTCACCCTGGACGCCACCAATCCGGCAGCACGCCGGGAGATGAACCAGCTGGCCGACCTTGTGGGCGCCGTCAGGCTGCCCACCGGCGCCCACCGCAAGGCAGCGGGCACCGACGCGATGACCGACCTGCTGATCTTCCGACGGAGGGAACCCGGCCAGGAACCGGCCACCAACCTCTGGGAAACCGTCACCGCCCGCCAAATCGAAGGGACGATCACACGCCTGAACTCCTACTTCGACGAGTATCCCGAACGGCTCCTTGGCGAGCTGCACGTCGGCAACGGCATGTACGGGGACGAAACCCTGCAGCTGACCACCGACGATCTCTCGGCAGTGCCCGCGCGCCTGAACGCGGCACTGGCCGGCGTCGTAGCGGAAGCCAAAGCCTCCGGCATGGTCATGAGCGAAAGGACAGCCGAACAGGAACGCCAGAGGGCCGCGTACATCCCGGCAGCAAGCCACGAATGGGAAGGCCACATCAGCGCCACCGACAACGGCTTCACCGTTGTCGAAAACGGCTCCTACGTCGACCTCGCCGTGCCCAAGACCCAGGCCGCCGAACTCCGCGCCCTCCTGGGGCTGCGGGACGCCGCACGCAACCTGCTCAGCGCAGAAGCCGAAAACCGCGACGACACAGCAGAAATCGACGGGCTGCGCGAGAACCTGAAGAACGCCTACAGCCGATACACGGACACCTACGGGCCGATCAACCGCTACACCCTCCGGGACACCGGCCGGGTAGATGAAGAGACGCAGGAGCCCATCCAGGCCCGCATCACACCCCGAGCAGTCACCATCGTCTCCCGGGACCCATTCGGGCCCTTGGTCAAGGCGCTGGAGAACTTCGACGAGGCCACCCAGACGGCCACCCAGGCTGCCCTGCTCTCCAGCCGCCAGGTCCAACCACGCAGACCGGTCCTTGGCGTGGACACCGCCGAAGAAGCCCTTACCGTCACCCTCGACACCGTCGGCGAGGTTGACCTGGACTACGCGGCGTCCCTGCTGGGCATCAGCCGCGAGGAAACACGGGCAGCGATGGGGGAGAGCATCTACCAGGTCCCCGGCGCTGATGAGACTTTCCAGACCCGGGCCGAGTACCTGTCCGGGAACGTCCGCGAAAAGCTCGAAGTCGCCCAGTCGGCAGCACTCTCCGATGACAGGTTCGCCGTCAACGTCCGGGCCCTCACCGAGGTCATGCCCCAGCCGCTACGCATGGACGAGGTAGAAGCGCGCCTGGGTGCAGTCTGGATCGACGCCGTCACCCACCAAGACTTCGTGCGCGAAATCCTCAACGACCCCTACGCCACCGTCTCCAACGCGGCCGGCTCCCTGTGGGACGTAAAAGCCAACCGCCACACCCTGGCTGCCACCAGCAACTGGGGCACCCAACGGATGCCCGCCTCGGACATCCTTAAGCAGGTGTTGGAACAGCGGCCCGTCCGCGTCACGGACGAAGGCGAGAATAACCGCCGTGTCCTGAACCCAACCGAGACAGCAGCAGCCCAGGAGAAAGCCCAGCTGCTGCAGGAGCGTTTCGGTGAATGGGCGTGGGAGGAACCCGAACGGGCTACCCGCCTCATTGACGAGTACAACCGCCGATTCAACTCCATCGTGCTGCGCGACTACAGCACCGAGGGGGATCGGCTGACCCTCCCGGGCATGGCCAAGGACTGGGTCCCGCGGCCGCACCAGCGGGCAGCCGTGGCCCGCATGCTCTCCGAACCCGCCGTCGGCCTGTTCCACCAGGTCGGTGCCGGCAAGACCGCGGAGATGGTCATGGGCGTGATGGAGCTGCGCCGTCTGGGCATGGTTAATAAACCTGCCGTCGTCATCCCGAACCACATGCTGGAACAGTTCGCCCGCGAATGGCTCCAGATCTACCCGCAGGCACGGATCCTCGCCGCATCATCTGCAGACCTCGCCGGGGACAAGCGCCGACAGTTCGTCGCCCGCGCGGCCGCCAACGAGTGGGACGCCGTGGTCATGACCCGCACCGCTTTCCAGCGCGTGAGCCTCAGTCCCGAAGCCGAGGCCTCTTACCTGAGTGCAGAAGTTGCCCAGGCCCGTGCAGAGCTTGAAGCAGTGAAGGACACCAGCCGCGATGGCGGGCAGAACAATTCCAGCATCATCAAGAGGCTGGAAAAGGCCGTCATGGGCCGGGAAGAGCGACTGAAAGCCAAACTCGATACCCCTGCTGATCCGGGGATCAGCTTTGAAGAGACCGGTATTGACTACCTCGTGGTGGACGAGCTGCACGACTACAAGAACCTGGAGACGCCCAGCAATATCCCCGGCGCCGCCATTCAAGGTTCCAACCGAGCATCTGATCTGCACATGAAGACCGAGTTCCTGCGCCAGCGCGAAGGCCGGCGGGTCATCACCGGGGCCACGGCAACGCCGATCGCCAACTCCGTCACCGAAATGTACGTCATGCAGCGCTACCTGCGCCCGGACCTCCTCAAGGCCACCGGGATCCAGGACTTCAACACCTGGGCTGCTACGTTTGGCCAGGTTGTCGAGGAAATGGAACTCTCCGTAGCCGGCGGTGACCGGTTCAAACTCAAGAGCCGGTTCGCCAAGTTCCAGAACGTCCCCGAGCTGCTGAAGATGTTCCACACCTTCGCGGACGTTAAAACAGCCGAAGACCTCAAGCTCCCCGTCCCGGACCTTGCCCCGCGGGACGGGGACGGGCTGCGCCAGCCCAACATGCTGGCCGTGGAACCCGGCCCGGAGCTGCGCGAGTACATCCAGGACATCGGCAAGCGCGTGGACGCCATCCAGCAACGTCTCGTTGACTCCGAGGAAGACAACATGCTCAAAGTCTCCTCGGACGGCCGCAAAGCCGCCCTGGACATGCGGCTTGTGGACCCCACACTGTTCCAGCGCGGACCCACCAAGATCAGTGCCACCGCTGATCTGCTGGCCAGCGTCTACGAAGAACACAAGGACCGCATCTACACCGACCCGAAAACCGGGGAACCCGACCCGGTCCCCGGGGCCCTGCAACTGGTCTTCTGCGACTTCGGCACACCCTCTGACCGGTGGAACGTCTACGGCGAACTCAAGGACCAGCTGCGCCGCCGTGGCGTACCCGAACACATGATCCGGTTCATCCACGAAGCCAAGAATGACACCGAAAAGGGCCGGCTTTTCGCCGCTGCCCGCTCCGGCCAGATCGCTGTTCTGATGGGATCTACTTCAAAAATGGGTGTCGGCACGAACATTCAAAAACGGGCCGTGCACCTGGTGGACATGGACGCCCCCTGGCGTCCCTCCGACGTCGAACAACGCCACGGCCGCATCCTGCGCCAAGGCAACCAGAACCCCGAGGTCCGCATCTCCCAGGTCGTCACCAAGGAATCCTTCGACTCCTTCATGTGGCAAGGACTGGAACGGAAGTCCCGGTTCATCAACCAGATCATGCGCGGCCGCCTCGACGTCCGGGAGATCGAAGACATCGGGGACAACACCTTGAACTTCGCCCAGGCCAAAGCCATCACCAGCGGCAACCCGCTCGTTCTTGAAAAGGCTGTCGCGGACCAGGATCTGGCCCGCCTCAGCCGCCTCGACCGGGCCTACAACCGCAACATGGTCGCCGTAGCCCACACCAAACGCGGCGAACAAACAGCCGCCGACGCAGCGACCGCCGACCTGCCCCTGATCCAAGCGGCAGCAGCCCGGACCGTGGACACCACCGCCGATGCCTTCAAAGCCAGCATCGACGGGAAGGCAGTCGACAATCGCGGCGACGCGGCCGAAGCCCTCCGGGCATGGGCCGGCAAACACGGCCACCGCCTCATGAACCTCTACGGATACGACGAACTCGGGACCATCGCCACCCTTGGTGGGCACGAACTACGTGCAAAACTCGTCCCCGCCCGGGACCTCGACCACGCCACCGTGGAAGTGCGCATCGAAGGAGTGCCCAGGGCAACAACCCAAATCGCCCGCAGAAATCTGCTGTCGGCTGACATCGGCACTATCCGGCAGCTCGAAAACAGGGTTGCCTCTCTACCGCGGCTGGCCGCTGACGTCGAAGCACGGCGCCAGGAAGCGCTCTCGCGGGTCGAACAGGCAGACAAGGCACTGGCGGAGCCGTTCAAGCACGCCGCTGCGCTCAAAGCTGCACAGGCCAACTCAGCTCGCATCGACCAGCTCATGGCGGACGCGGCAAAACCGGAGGAACAAGCACAGCCTGAGCCGCCTGCGGAAATCGACCCTCGGCTGGAGAGGATGCAACGCCTGATGAATGCGTCCTTCCCACAACAGTCTGCACCTGTGGCCGCTACCGGGACCGCCACGGCGATGACCCGGCAGCGGCCAGTAGACCATCGCCGGCAGAACGACTCGGGCTACGGGCGCTAACCCCGAAGTGCGCCAAGTCAGGGCCGGCAACCAACGGGTGCCGGCCCTGACTTAGCTATCCGGCCGTTTTTCGAAGAAGTTCGAAATCATCCATCGGCTCATAGCCGTCGTCGACGAAATCTGTGTAGAGCTCGATGAGGTTGGTGCCCTTGTCAGCGGCTTTGAGTGTCTGGCTGACGTTCAGCTCCCGGACGCCAGGGAATTCCTTGTGGAGGTCCCGTTTCAGGGGCACGTCAGCTTTGCCGTTGATGTACCGAATGCGTTCTTCCTGAACGGAAGTGGTAGCGAATCGGTTGTAGTAGGGCCTCGGCGCCAGCAGGAGCTTGTTGGAAACCCAGCCCTTCGGAACCAGCAGCAGCTGCCGTCCGCCGACGAAAGGCAGCACGTCCTGGATGGTGACCCAGTCGCGATTGGTTGGGTCCCACACGGTGAACGACGCCTTACGAAGGTCCCGGGTCATGGCCGGGTACTGCACCGCCATCTGCAGCGTGTAGTCGATGAGTTCGGGGAACACGAGCCGCGTGGTCATATCTGAAATCAGATCCTGGCCCACGCGGGGGATGAACACGGGAAGCTGGTCAAGGCCGGTCAGAAGGCCGTCCCGGCAGAGGGGGTTACGCAGCGAATTCCAGAGATAAGAGCCAAGGCCCGGGCCCCAGCCGTGTCCTTGACTTCCGTAGCGCGTGTAGCCCAGGCGGGTCTCGTTCGGCTCGTTCAGACCTGACTTGACCAGGCGCAAGCCCTTCGCCTGGTCAGCCGCGTTAGGACTTGCGCGGCACCGAAGTACCTCCGCTGTGTAACTTCCCAGGCGGGCTGTTGCGCTTGCAGCAAGGCCGGATTTCAGATCATTGCGGATCGCGGTGGGGTGGGTGAAAAGAAGGTTGTCACGTTCGATCTGAACGTCGACGAAGGGCACGGGGCCGGTGATGTTGTAGTGCTCGGTGATACGCAAAGCGCACCTCTTCCATACGTAGGACCCAAGGCACCTTGTGGTACCTCGGGGCGGCGTGTCGTATGTCACACAAAGTGACAGGCCGACTCGCCCGCGCTACGATGGATGCATTCCGCTGGAAAATGGAATACATACAACCCCGCCATTGAGGCCCTGCGCTAACAGGGCTTTTCAGCTTTGCGCTAACAAAGCTGCGGCGGGGTTTTCCGTCGTTAAACGGAAATCACAACGCTGTAGTTCCATTCTACCATGCCAAAAACCCCTGTGTGTCATTTTGCGGGCCTTACCCCCCTACGCGCGTGCCGTGTACCGCGCGGGGGTTATAGAGCCTTAGGCGGGCAAATAGCCCCTAATAGGAGCATTTTCGATCCTGGGATGCTCAGATCGGTCCGTTTTCACCCCCTTGGACGTCCTCCTAGAGCAGCGCCCTTGATGAATTCTTGATCCAACCTTTATCGAGTTTTGGGGAGTGAAGGTCCCGCCAGCTGCACAACAGCCCCTATAAGGGGTCGTCTTCGGTCAATGTGAGGTACCGGTACACGGTGGCCCGGCTGGCTCCGATGACCTTTCCGATGTCGGCAGGCCGGAGGCCTTGACCTTTCAGCTCCCGCGCGCGCCTAACTTTGTCGTGGCTGGCGGTTACCTGGCGGCGTCCTGCCTTACGACCATTCTCGGCAGCCACCGCCATCCCAGCCTTCGTCCGCTCGGAGAGCTGGTCACGTTCCAGCTGAGCGAAGGCGGAGATGATGGTGACCATGGCGTGGGCCATGGCACCGCCGAACTCCGTATCCGGGTCCATGACGATGCCGTCACGCAGCGATCGAAACTTAATGCCCCGATCCTTGAAGCCATCGAGCAGCTCCAGAAGATGGCGCGTGCTGCGTCCGAGGCGGTCCAGCTTCCACACCACAACTTCGTCCCCACGGCTAAGGCGGTCGAGCATCTTGTCCAGTTCTGGACGGCTTGTTCGGGTACCGCTAACTCCATGGTCCTGGTAGATGCGTTCGCATCCTACGGCCCTTAAGTCTTGGATCTGCAGGGCAGTGTCCTGATCGGCCAAGCTCACTCGGGCATAACTGTCATTTTCCGAAGTCGTCTGCACACGCTGCCCTGAAAGTACGCGAGTTGTGCAGACGGGTATGGACATTTTGATGTCCGTACCCGCCTGCACAAAGCACCATTTTGCGCCGTACCTGTGGTGCTAAACGACGCCCTGTTGGTCAGCAAGTGCTCGTGATCGCCTATAGAAGGTTGCTCTGGACATTCCGAAATCCCGGGCGACCTGCGCCGCGGGTTCCCCGCCTTTGACCAGGCTGACAGCGCTTCGAATCTGACTATCCGTAAGCCGGCGAGGCCGACCACCCAGCGCTTTGCCGGCTTCCCTTCTCTTGTTGATGGAATCTGTGACGCGTTCCCGTTTGATCTCGTGTTCCATCTGGGCGAGGGCAGCCATGATCGTGAACAACATTGACCCCATCGGTGTCGCCGTGTCGACGTCGCCTCCGCCCAGGTTCAGGACGCGCAGACCCGCCCCGCGGCTGCGGAGTTCGTCAGCGAAGGCGAGCATGTTTTGGGTGGATCGCCCCAGCCTGTCCAAGGTTGTGATGACGAGGGTGTCGCCCTCCATGAGCGCGGCAAGTGCTTCATCGAATTTTGGCCGTGAAGCACGTGCTCCGGATACGCCGTGGTCAACATAGAGGTCATCGCGTCGAACGCCTGCGGCGAGAAGGTCCGCCTGTTGCCGGTCGGTGGACTGCTGCCGGGTCGAAACTCGTGCATACCCGATCAGTTTCGTCATGACTGCTGCTCCGATGTGTTTCATAACTAATGGTTGGTATACCGATTCAACCAGTAAGTTTCGAGACATAGTTACGAGAATCGCCGAGCGACGAAAAAGTTGCGCGATTTCAGGAGAAAGGGGGCATTGCCGTCGTTGCCCTCATTCAGCTGATGAGACGTCTCGTATCCCAAGGGATACGAGACCGAGGAGCGAGCCGTGTGGTGAAGCGAATAGCAACATCTGCCGGCCGTGCTTAGCGGTCGGACTCCGGGCTTCGGAGCCGGCGCTTGACGAAGATTGCCCTCATGACGAACACAATCACCAGGACTAGCACTGCGCCTGCCGCTGTGATTAGTTCGGTCGGGAGGCCCGTTCCGGTGGCCGCCGCGGCCGGGGACGCTGATGGTGTCGCCGTGCCCGCGGTGTTTGTGGCGCTGGCGGTGAACGTGAAGGTTCCTTCGATGGGGTGGCCGTCGGAGGAAACAACGCGCCAGACCACTGTGTATTTACCTTCCGGAGCGCTGGTTTTCACTGCCTGGGTGACGTGGTTGTCGACGATGGCCACGGGACCGTCTGCCTGGTCGGTGCCGGTGGCATCTTCGACGCGGACGACGGAGCCGATGGCAAGCGGTGTGTGGTTGAAGGTTAGGCCGATCTTCGTGGGAACGGTGCGGACTGCGGAGCCGTTGGCGGGGTCGGTGGTCTCGGGGACATCGTGGGCTTGCGCCGCCGCGGCGGGAATCATCAGGAACGCTGTGGTGGCGAGGATCAGCAGGCATTGGGCGAGCCTGCCCCGCGAAGCGGAGCGGTGTGTCGTTTTCATTGCGGGTTCTTTCAGGAGCGGGCGCGGGGGGCTGGTGCTACTTGGCTGCGGTGCGAGTTCGCCGGCTGGCCAGGACCAGTCCCAGCGCGGCTGCGCCGAGGATCAATCCGGCAGCGCCCAGGACGATACCCCACACGGCTGCCGCATCGCTGGAAGTCTCCGAGGTGTGGGTCGCGGCTGCCGGGGATGCTGCCGCCGGAGATGCGGTGGGGGCGGTTCCGTCTTCGGCGGTGGTGGTGAAGGACGGGGCCGGGTGCTTGGGCTCGGGCTGGCCCTCGGCACTTTGTTCGTCCCAGTTAACGACGCTCCCATCGGTGTAGGTCTGGGCAGCCTTCAGGGTCACGGTCGTCCCGGCTGCGGGGAGTTTGCCCACGGAAAGCGAGAACGCCTGGTATTCGTTCTGACCGATCTGGTGGGTTGCGTCGGCGTTCCAGACTACGGAGCTCGGGGCCTTGGTGACGGTGGTCCCGGACACGGTGACCGGCTTGGGCAGGTCGCTGGTGATGACCTGGGCGCTCCAGCCCTCGACGGGTTTGACCGAGACCGAGGTGAAGGGAGTGTCGGTGGGCAGCTTGACTTCGAGTTTGCTGGTCTTCGCGGTCGGGGATTCGTTCGGGACGTTGAATGTCAGGTGCGTGTAGCCGTTGGCTCCGGTGTCGTCAGGGTTCACGGTGATGTGGGCAGAGGCGGCGGTGGCACCCAGGGCGATCATCCCGGCGGTCGCGGTGGCGGCGGTGAGGGTTTTGAGGGTACGACGGATTGAGGTTTTCATGAACATGCCTTCCAAAAAGTGGGTGCGCCAAAGGGCCGCGGATGCGGCGGCGCAAGAGAGAGGAAACACGGCTGACCGGCAGCGAGGCCTTGCTTGTGGGCAGGGCCGGCGGATCAGCGGCGTAGGGTGAGGTGCCGCTCAGAGAGAAGCGGGCTGAACACGCGGCGGCCCGCGCCGGGCGGGCAGCCGCAGGCTTCTCCACCGGGAAGGAATGACGGTCAGGCGCGGGGCTGGAAGGTGCGGCCAGTCGGGAATGACCACCGCCGTCAGGATCCGATCCGGATCAGGGGACACAGCCATGCGGCCAGCGCCCACACGGCTGCCTCGCCGCCGGCCACGATCAGGGCGGTGGCCAGAGTCGCTGCGGCGTGCAGGATTAGCATCAGCGCCCCCGGGCTGCGGCGTGCTCCGGCATCTGAACCCCCGCTAAAGGGGGCACCGGTCCGGTGCCGTGCAGATGCCCGCCGGGACCGGGAGTGAACGCTGCTGACACCGACAGGGCATTGAAGGCCTCGTGCAGGACCAGTTCGCCGGCGGCGAGAAGCCCGACCATCACAGGGGCGGTGATCCTTATTTTGGCCAGGATCATCACCGGTGCCAGCACCAGGGCGACGAGTCCGGCGAAAATGGCCGGCTCGGGCAGGGAACCGCCGGCTGGCACGTGGGCTCCGGCGGCCAGAGGGAACATGGCGGCGGTAAAGGTGACTGCACGAGGGAACGGGAAATATTGGGTCCTTAGGCATGGTCGCGGGACATTGATTTCCATCGCGCGCCCCTAGACCGTGTTTTCCTGCCGGAATTCTGCAGAGGCCTTCTCCTGCGCTGGCGGGATCTGATGACGAGCACGGCCGACAGGACGCAGCTGGAGAGCAGGATGATCCCTGCGTTGTGTTGGTCTGCGGCGGGGACGGGCCCCCAAACTCGTCCGAGACCTGAAAACCACTCTTGTTCGATGACATCGGGATTGAGGAATCGGACACCTATCGCTCCGATTCCTGCTAATCCGGCTGTAAGTCCAGCCAAGCGGTGTCGAAGGTGTTCAGGTTCCTCTCCTCCCTCTTGTAGGGCATTGGCGAGGAGGATCCCGAGCGCAAGGAAAAGTATTAGGCCGAATTCATGGACCACATGCTCGGCCAGGCTCAACCTGAGTGCGGGCGTCAGATAGAACAGGATGGTCACTGATCCGAGCACGAGCCCGGAGAACAATGGCCCAGATGCGATGGCGGTGTTTTGAAGCCATAGGACGCTTTCCCGCGCTCCGGTGCTTCCATCTTCCCTCGCCGGCAGAACCGTAAGGGCGAGCCGCAGCGGCCGGGAAGCGACAAGCAGCCACGGCACTGCATAGGCCAAAGCCATCGTGGCAGTGGCGTGCACGCTGAGAAGCACCGGCCCGTAAACGGCGGGGAATCCGGAGGTGATGAAGGTCAGGAGTATCAGCGCACTAAACCAGCTGAACAAGCGGTGTCGGGGCCACGGGTCGTGGGAACACCGGGCGCGGCTGTAGGCCCAGCCGTAAAAGAGTGCCGCCAGGATCGCCGCGGTAATCCACAGCCAGTCCGGGCGCCATTGGGTAAGCCATGCTGACGCGGTTAATTCAGGTGGCAGCAGATAGCCGGTGAGGATCTGGGCCGGGGTTGCCTTGGGGTCCGGTTCCAGGGGCACGGGGGAAGGGCTACGGGACAAGGCGACGGCAAGGCCCATAACCGCCCCCATAATGACCAGTTCGAGGATCAGAACCCGCCACAGCAGACGGGACCGACGGTGCGTAGTGGTCAATCTGGGGATTATCCAGCACCGGTGTAGGAGGCCGATCGCTCCCAGGAGCAGCGTAGCGGCCGTCTTTAGAAGGAGGAGACCGCCGTATGGGGAGAGGAGCCCCCCGATACCGCCGAGACGGTAAATGGCACTGATCGTTCCCGTGATCAGCACGAGTGCGAAGGCCAGTCCGGCCAGGGCTGAAAAACGGGAGAGAACCGTCTGCGCTGTGGAACCGTCGGCATCAGCCGTGCCAAGGGCAGGAATGATGCATGCCAGCACGAGGATTCCCCCGACCCAGACTGTCCCGGCCCCGACGTGCAGGCCCAAGGCGTTGCTGGCTCCGATGTGGTCGACGCCACCGGAAGCGTGGCCGATTGCTGCAGTCGCCGGAACGATGCTGGAGAGCGCAAGCACGGCAGCGGACAGGAGTCCGGCCGCAGAGCGCACGGCAACGACCAGCATGCTCACCAGGACCGCGATGAACAAGATCGTCAGCCGTGCCCGGCCGACCCCGACGCCGGTCACGAATAATCCGAGCTGGTCTGCGAAGTCCGCCCCGGCGCTGAGGGGAATACCGGCCACATCGGCATACGTCAGGACAAGGACGGCCAAGGCGGCCAGCACCCACACGGCCGCGGCCCATAATGCCACTGTCAGGGCCCGGCCGAAGGCGGGGCCCTGATCCGGCTCCGGTTTGCGGGGCAGGATGACCGCGGTGAAAATCAGCGATCCAACGACGGCTGCAAGGGCGAGGTGATGCAACACCAGAACGGGCGCTAGCCCCCACCGGACAATGATGCCGGGGTCTGACAGAACGCGCTCTCGAGCCGCCCCGGAGTACATCACACCGGCAACGGCCGTCACAGCCGCCACCACACAGGCACCAGCGATCCACGCCGGTGCGCTGCCCGGACCCGGCCGGCGCCTCCGTGAACTCATCAAAGGCTCCTTCTATATATCCAGATGGCGGCGATTGCCTCCAAAGGCTTGCCGGAGCCCCCCCTGACCGGCTCCGGCAGCCGGGATCCGCAGGACCTGTTGCCGGATGCGGTCAACAGCTTGCGGCGTCAGTTCGCCCGTGCAATGGCGGCCGGTCTCTTGAACCCTTTCTGGCCGGCGGGCACCGGGGCAGGGGAGCGGAAAACGCATTTGCCGATTACAACCAGCCTGAGGGATCAACGGTCTGGCCGTTGACGAGAACTTCGAAGTGGAGGTGGCACCCGGTGGAGTTTCCGGTTGTGCCGGCGATACCAATCCGGACGCCAGTTTCGACGCTCTGATTCAGCTGGACGCCTATCGTTTCCAGGTGGTTGTAGGTGGTCTTTAGCCCGTTCCCGTGGTCGATAACGATGCGGTTGCCGCCGCCGTAGGCGCTGAATCCAGCTTCAGTGACCGTCCCCTTGCCTGCGCTGAAGACCGGGGTACCGCATCCAGCGGCGAAATCCAGCCCAGTGTGCAGTTCTCCGGCCGCTCCGCTCAAGGGGTTGGTTCTGTAGCCGAAAGGCGAATTGGTCACAGGGTTTGCGACCGGCGAGCTGAGCTTGCCCGTCCGCGATGCCGGCTGCTCCACTTCCCGGACTGCCGGCGCAGGCTTGGTTTGCCGCGGTTCAGGTATCGCCGGCCGATTACCCGCAGCCGCCGCAGGCGGCGCTACTGGAGCAGGGCTGCTGGTCACCTCGGTTCGGTCGAAATCAAGTCGCGCGTCAGCGGCAGCAGATACGGGCATGACAACAGCGGACACGGACGTTTCCCCTGCCACGCTCTCGGGGACGGAGGCAGGCGCGCCGGGGACAGCAGCGTGCGCCGAAGCCAGGGATGCTGTCAGTGCCACACCGGAGGCGAGCACGGCCAGACCGGCGTTTCGCCCCCGGTGAGAGCGGGTGGCACTGGGGCGCACTTGGGCCCGCCGACGCCCGTGAAGAGGCTTGTCTGGAGCGGAGGATTGATTGGGAACGGGCGCAGGGAAGTGCCTTGGAGGGGAGTCGATACTCAAGAGATGTCCTTCTGCCGGCGCCTGCGGGGTTAGCTGTCGGATTCGGGTCAGGAACAATAACCCGGCCCCTGTCCACTGGCGCCGCGGAGGCGGCGGCGATGTGTTCAAGGGGCTTCACCCCAAGACGGCCCTGTGGCCGTCACTGATTGGGTTCCCCACCTCTGCCAGGTGAACTTGAAAGGGCCCGGTCAGCTGGCAGAGTTCGGCGCGCGGACAGGGGCAACGCGCATTGATGGCGTTGCCTCACCCAGTATTGACCTTCCACTAGGGGGGAAGGTCAACACTGGTACCAAAGCCCCGGGGTATACCGCCCGCTCCGGGTCGGCGTCCAATGCGCCAGCACTGAAAGGAATGACCATGTCAACCACTTCAAAGGGCCAGGGAAACCGAGCGGCACTGGCTGTCGGCGGCTTCTTCCTGCTTCATCTGCTGTGCTGCGGGCTGCCGTTGCTGATCGCCGCCGGTGCTCTGGGCGCGGCCGGCTCAGTCCTGGGCAATCCGTGGGTCATCGCTGCGGCCGTAGTGCTTGCCGCGGTCACAATGGCCTGGGCGCTCCTGCGCCGCCGCGAAGTGGTGCCGGGTGAGACAGGGGACTGCTGCGGCCCAGGGTCCGTGTCAGATCAGGATCCGGCCCGGGACCGGATCCTGCAGCACCCCGGCGGACGATGACCGGCAGTACCAATGCAGGAGCGGGTCAGTCACCGGCGCCCCGCCGCCGGTCATGGCAGACGGTGCTGGTGCTGCTGCTAGTCATCGGCGCATCATCGACCCTGTTCATGTCGTTTCAGTCCTCCACCGGAACATCACAGGGACCGGACACCGGAGCGGCTGCTGCCGCTCCGGTCGGGGGCGCGTTTACCGCCCGCACAGCCCAGGGCAAAGAGGTCCCGGTACCGGGCCAGAAACCGAGCGTTCTGTTCTTCTTCAACATCGAGTGCGGTGCCTGCGGGCCTTCCACTAGGACGCTCGCGGAACTTCAGCGCAGGTCACCTGCCGACGCTAACTACATAGCCGTGGATATTGCACCGTATGAGACGACCCGGCAAATCGAAGATTTTCTGGCCTTGAACGAAGCCTCGTCCCTGGCATACGCCTCTGACCTCAACACGCAGCTGATCACCGCCTATCAAATAACCCAGGTCAGCACCTTCGTGGTCTTGGATGATGGTGGCAGGGAGGTCTTCCGCGCCGTGGAGCCCAGCGAGGAGCAACTCAAGGCAGCCCTGGCCACTGCCGGCGGTAACCCCGGCGCGTAGCCGCGCCCGGCTCAAAGGTAGCTGCAGATCCGGTCCGGATCGCAGCCTGCAGGATCGGCGGCCGCTCCAGCGGCATGGTACCCGGCAACGGTTTCGCGAAGGGCGGTAATTTCTGCGATTTGCCGGTCCAGATCCATCAGCTGCCGCGCCAGCACATCACTTACGTGGGCGCACGGCGTAGCACCGGAATCGCGGATACGCAGAATCCCCTGAATCTGTGCCAGGCTCAGGCCGGCCACCTGGCTGCGGCGGATGAATTCAAGCCTGCTGACCGTGTCATCGGCATACTCCCGGTACCCGTTGGCTGAGCGCTCAGCCGGGGGAAGAAGGCCCCGGTCCTCATAGAACCTGATCGCCTTCGTGGTCATTCCGACCGCGGCTGCGGCTTCACCGATTCGCATAATGCATCCTTCACGTCCTAGCACCAAACGCTCTATAACTATCCAGTCTACTGGAATGTTGTGGAGCCGGGATTCTGCCGGGCACCCCGCCCGGGTCCGCCCGCGAACCCTGGTGGAGGCCACCGGCCCAAGAACTTGACCTTGCCCCCTAGTGGAAGGTCGAAGATGGGTGACACAGGATCTCGCGGTCCGTTTTCTTCCTGGTGAGTCCGCCAGGGCCGGGCGGGAGCGGGACATTGGAAGGAATGATCATGTCAACGAACACGAAGGGCCGCCAACGCCCCGGAACAGTGTTCACGCTCGGTGTTCTGCTGTCCACGCTCGGTGTTGCGGCGGTCGGCCTGCTCTGCTGCGGTGTGCCGTTGCTGGTGGTAGCAGGCGGTGCCCTCGGAGCGGCCGGGACAGTGACGGGCAGCCCATGGATGATGGCCGCTGCCGCGAGTGTCGCGGGTGTTTTGATCATCCGGGCCCTGCGCCGGCGCCACGCGCGAAATGCCAAGCCGGGAAGTGATTGCTGCGCCCCGACGGAAGCTGGCCCTCAATCGTTCAGGATGCACCAGGAAGGCCCGGACAGGGCTCCTGGTGTTCCGGAACAACCACACGTCACCCAGCGCCCTGTTGTGGCCGACCGCGACGCGCGGTGCTGCCCATGACGGGGGCGTTGGGTCTGGCCTTTTTGACCGGGATGCTCGCCACCGTGAACCCGTGCGGGTTCGCGATGCTGCCCACCTACCTGGCCTACTTCATCGGGTCCGGACCCGGGGCCGGACGGAAACGGCCGCTGCTGGCCGGGTTGCGTGCCGGAATGGCCTTGAGCGCCGGATTCGCCGCGGTCTTTGTCACGACGGGGCTCCTGTTCGCCGTGGGGCTGCGGTCCGTGGCCTCCGCCCTGCCCTGGGCCGCTGCGGTGATCGGGGCGGTGATTGTGATCGCCGGCCTTGGAATGCTGGCCGGCTGGCAACTGCCGGGCACCGGTCTGAACCTGAACCGGTTTGCACGGAAGGGGGGCGGGAACGGGTCGGGGTTGAAGGCGGTCTTTGGCTATGGCGTGGCATATGCGGTGGCGGCGCTCTCCTGCAGCCTGGCCCTTTTGCTGGCCGTCGTCGCCCAGGCCGTGTCCACGGGAAGCCTGGCCGGACTGCTGTCAGTGTTCGCGGCCTACGCCCTGGGCTCATCGGTGGTGCTGATCCTTCTCTCCCTTGGCGCCGCGGTCGCCCGCGACGCCCTGGTGAACCACGTCCGCCGACTGCTGCCCTATGTCAACCGCCTGGGCGGGGCCGCCCTGGCCCTGGCCGGGATATACCTGCTGCTCTACTGGGTGCCAGCCCTGACCGGCGGCCAGGCCGGCGGCATCATGGGCTCAGGAATAACCGAGGCGAGCGTGGCAGTATCCGCCTTCATCACGGAGGCCTGGCCCCTGATCACGGCGGCAGCCGCGGCAGCCGCACTCACCGCGGCAGCTATATCGCTCCGGCGCCGCAGCCACGCGAAAACGCCCGACCGAACCGCACCCAAGGACCCGGTGGAAACAGCGAACGGCGCCGAAGCATGCTGTAGCCCCGGCCTTGGGATCTCTGAACCGACGACCGACCGACAGCAACAAGGAAAGCCATGACAACGACAAAAAACCGCCGGCGCCTCTTCACTATCGCCGCAATCATCGCGGCCGTGGCCCTCGTCCTGATTCTCGCCTCGACGGCACTGAAACGCGGCGGTGAAGCCGATACGTCAGCCGACGCGGCCAGCGGAAACAGTGTGGAGAGGATAGAGGTCGCCTCGGTGACTGGTGAAGCGGTCACCGTGCCCTCGACGCGTCCAACGGTGCTGTATTTCATGGCGAGCTGGTGCTACACCTGCGTGCCTCAGGCTGAAGCGATGAAAAACCTGGAACAGGAATACGCCGGAAAGGCTGATTTCATAGCCGTCGACGTGACCCCGGAAAACACCAAAGCCCAGGTCGATGAGTTCCGCAAACTGGCGGGCGACCCCGGTCACCCCTACGTCGTTGACAAGACCGGCCAGCTCACCAAAAAATATGGGATCACGTCACTGGACAGCACGGTGGTCGTCGCGTCCGATGGCAAGGTCCTCGGCCGCGCCGATGCCAGGCCGATGAAAGCCGATGCGCTGCGGACATTCCTTGACAAGACACTCCCGTAACCACGGCGTGCCAGGCCACCCTGCAGTCCCACAGCACCAGGAAGACTCTTATGGCACCCCACCGCCCCTTGGCCGCCCTCCTGCAGGCAGCGGCGGGCAGGGAACGACAAACAGTTCCTCCCCTGGCGCCACCGCCTGGCGGCAGCGACCTTCATGCTGTCACCGGCCAGTCCGGCGCTGAGCCTGCAGCGCCGGACTCCGTCACAAACACCGGGGACGGCGCGCGTACCTCCGAATGGGCAGCTGGTTCCCGCCCGCCTGTCCGGCAGGACTGGGGCAAGCATGTCTGGATGGTCTTCGTTACGGTCGTCATCCTCTCAGCCCTGGCGTTCTTCATCGTTGACCGGGTGTCCCCTGCTCCGGTGACCGTGTCCGACTCCGGTCCGGATGCAGGCTTCGCCCGGGACATGCAGGCACACCACGCCCAGGCCGTGGAGATGGCCCTGCTGATCCGTGACAAGTCCGCGAATCCGGAGCTCCGCGCCATCGCATATGACATCGCCACCACTCAGCAGCACCAGAACGGCCAGATGTTCGCCTGGCTGCAGGACTGGGGATTGTCCCAGGCCCGCTCCGGGCCGCCCATGGCATGGATGAAAACATCGGCCGGCGGCCACGGAAGCGGCACACCCCATACTGTCCCGACCAGCAGCACCGCGATGGAGGGCATGGCCACCCCAGAACAGATGCAGGCGCTGCGCGGGTCATCGGGGAAGGAAGCGGAGCAGCTGTTTACCGATCTGATGATCCGCCACCACCAGGGCGGCGTCGCCATGGCAGCAGCCGCCGCAAAACTGTCCGAGACCTCCCGGGTCCGTGATTTCGCGGCCGGTGTCGTGGACGCCCAGACCGCGGAAATCACCGCCCTCCAAGAGCTGCGCGGCAGACTCTGACCCCGTCCGAAGAAAGCGAGACCCCGTATGCCGTTACCGCGGAAGAGCCCCGAGGAACGAAAGGCTATAGTGCAGGCCGTCCAGGCAAAACAGCGCGCCGCCGACAAACGCAAGGCCTGGATGATTTATGGCACTGGCGGCGCTGTCATCGCCTCGATCATCGCTGGAACATCGTTGGTGGTCGTCGGTGAGGTACAGCAGCGCGAGAAGGCCACGGCTGAAGCCGCCCGCCCCGTGGAGGGCGAGAAGGACTTCCCCGGCCAGTCCAGGAACCACACCCGCGAACCCGTCAACTACCCGGTGAACCCGCCCACCGGGGGTGACCACGCACCCGTGTGGACGAACTGCGGAATCTACACCACCCCGGTGGAACCGACCCGGGCGGTACACTCCCTCGAACACGGCGCCGTCTGGCTCACCTACCGCCCCGAACTCCCCAAGGCCCAGATCGCCGAACTGACCTCACTGGCCGGCAGCCAGGACTACCTCCTGCTCAGCCCCGTCACCGACCAGACTTCGCCCATCACGATCACCGCATGGGGCAAACAGCTCAGCGTGGACAACAGCAACGACAAGCGCCTGGCCCAATTCATCAACAAATACAGCCAAGGCCCCCAGACCCCAGAACCCGGAGCCCCCTGCACCGGCGGCATCCAAGGCTAAGCCCCGCCACACAGCGTTATGCAATATCCGACCCAATGTTGATGCCATTTCGTCGATGATCTCTGCCTCGGGTGTACCAGCCCCGGCGGCGGAGTTCCACCCGCCCCGGCCAGCCGCTTGTTTATCGATGCAACAAGACACAGGGAACGGCGTGCCATGGAACCCGCATCCGAAGTCGGCAATCGGGGACTCCTGGCGGAGGATGGTTCATCGCGCCGATTTTGATGGCAGACATCGCGGGGATAGGCGGTAGCGCCCCAGCCCTTCCGCATCGCCCCCGCCACCGTCTTCGCCTGTGAAGGTGGCGACGGGCAGGGAACTTGACATTGTCCTAAGGGGAAAGGTTGACACTGGAGGTTATAGGGGTGAAGCCGCCGGACATCACCCGTGATCGACTCCGCGTGACTGTGAAGCGTAAGGAATGAATATGTCCTCGACTCCTCCGAAAGACACCGCACCCCCGGCCCGGCCTTCCCGGATCTTCGTCCTGCTGCACCTGGCCTGCTGTGGTGCGCCGCTCCTGATCGCTTTGGGGGCATTCGGGGGCTTCGGGATGATCGGCGCGCTGCTGGTGGACCCGCTGGCCACCGCCGGTGTCGTTGCCCTGGCCGTTCTGGCCGGCGTTTTCGTGGTTGCGCAGGTGGTGCGACGTCGCAGGGCCGCGGCCGGCGCAGAGTGCGATTGCTCTGTTCCCGCGCGCCGGACCGGGCAGTCCCCTTTCATGGAAAACCCCGCTCTTTTCAGGACTGGTAACAACGACGACGGGTCCCGGACCATGTCCGGCGTCCGTTTTTAGGAGATCTTCATGTCTGAACGTCCTTCAAACCCGGGCCAGGGGCCCGGCGGAATCCTGCTCGCGATCGGTGCGGTGTTTCTCGCCGTCACCTGCTGTGCGGGTCCGGCGCTGCTCGCCGGGGGCGGTCTCGCCCTGGTCGGCGGAATCCTGGGCAACCCCGTTGTGCTGGCCATCGCTGCCCTGGTCCTGGCCGGCGCGGTCCTTTACACGCTGCGCCGCCGCGCCCGGAGCCGGAACCGTGTGCAGGGTCTCACGGGCCCAGGCTCCGCGGACCGGGCAGCCGGGCCCGATACAGGTGCAGCGACAATGAACGACTGCTGCACCCCGCCCCCGGCCGCTCCCGAACAAACCGGGAAACGACCCGAAAGCACGCCAGTGAACCAGGAAAGGACCACCCGCCCATGAGCACCCTGACACCACCGGCACCGTCATCGCCGAAGACAGCGGCAGTCAGGCGCCGCACCGTCCGTGCCGTGTTCACTGCTTCGGGCATCACCGCTGCGCTGCTGCTGGCCGGTTGCGGAACCCCGGCCGGGCCTGGCGCGGCTCCGCCCGCCTCCCAGGGTCCCGCGGCGGCCCCGGCACCCGGTTCTCCGGCCACAGCTGTGACGGTCAAAGCCTTGGACGGGTCATCGCTGAAGCTGCCCACGGGCAAACCGACAGTTATCTATTTCTTCACTGCCTCCTGCGGCCCCTGCGCCGCCGGAGTCAAGAACGTGGCGTCGGGTCTGGCGAAGTCCTCGGGTGCGACGGCGGTTGCCGTTGATTTGGACCCGAGCGAACCGACGGAGGTCCTGAACCAGTTCATGGGCTCGGTCGGAAACCCTCCGCTGACCCTTGTCCGCGATGATGGGACGCTGCTCAAACAGTTCAACGTCGATGCCCTGGGCACGACCGTGGTGCTGGACCCTTCCGGCAAGGAGGTCTACCGGGGGGTGGACCCTTCGGCTGATCAGACCGCCAAGGCCCTCACGGCCGCCGCATCGTAAGGACAAACCCTTTGATCACAGGAACGCTCGCGTTTGCCTTCGGCGCAGGCATGCTCTCCACTGTCAACCCCTGCGGGTTCGCCATGCTCCCGGCCTTTCTTGCCTACTACATCGGCCGGAACGAAGACACCGGATCGGGGCCAGGCAGCCTGCTCCGCCGCGCCATGAACGGGCTCGGGGCAGGCGCCCTGGTCAGTCTGGGATTCGCCGGGGTCTTCACCCTGACAGGCCTGTTGGTAGCTATCGGGCTCCGCAGCATTATCGGCGCCGTACCTTGGGTGGCCGTCATCATCGGGATCCTGCTCGCCGGGGTCGGCATCGCGATGCTCGCCGGTAAGCATATCGGCTTGACGGTGAATTCGAACCGGATCAATCGTGCCGGGCGGGGCCCGGGAGCGATGGTCGCGTTCGGCGCGGCCTATGCCGTCGCTTCGCTCTCCTGCACATTGGCGGTCCTGCTGGCCGTGATCGCGCAAGCCCTGGCCGCCAACAGTATCCCTGCCCTGATCGGGGTCTTCGCCGCCTACGCAGGCGGCGCCGCGACCGTACTGATTCTGCTGGCGCTCTCCTCCGCCCTGGCCAGCAGCGCACTGGCCAAAGGGTTGCACCGGGCCTCCCGTTATCTGCCCCGGGTCGCCGGAGCGGTGCTCGTGCTCTCCGGGGTATATCTTGTCGCCTACTGGGCGCCTGCGCTGGTCACCGGTCAACCCAATCAGGGCATCGCGGGAGGAATGAACGCTCTCTCTTCGGCAGTAAGCGGATTCATCAGCGCCCACACCGTCCTCATCGGCGTGATCGCCATCTCCCTTGCAGTGGTTGTTCTGGCCGCCGGCCTGTGGGCACGCCGGAGCTCCTTCGCACCGGAACGCGACGGGCATCTGCCCGGGACTGCTGACCAGGCACTGCAGGAACCGGAGGCTGACTGCTGCGCCCCGGCACCCGCCGAAGCGGCGGAAACCCTGGCCCCCGAGGCCGTCAGGACCCGGACGCGAACGTCCTTCCCGCCTGACCTGCCACCCACGGGGGGATGCTGCTAGCCTGCGCTGCCGGCCAGGTCTTACCACGGCCGTGGGGTTCCCTGACTTCGGCCCTGATATGGACGGCGCGGCCCTTCGCCCCCGCCTCCGCCACCGCGCAGAACCAGGCGCAGCGACGGGTGCCAGAGGCTGCGTTCCTGAACCTGCCGGAGAGGATCTCGATTACCCATGACGATAGGCGGATATTTCGCGGACACGGTCTTCTCCGGGTCGCTGTTGATTGCCGTGCCGTTGGCGATTGTTGCAGGAGTCGTCTCTTTCCTCTCACCCTGCGTGCTTCCCCTCGTACCGGGCTATCTCGGGTACGTCTCGGGACTGGCCGACCCTGGTAATCCGCGGGCCAAAGCCCGTATCACAGCGGGCATCGGGCTATTCGTCCTCGGCTTCGCTGTTGTCTTCACCCTGTACGGCGCGGCCTTCGGTGTTATCGGCATGTGGCTCCTCCGGTGGCAGGATGTGCTGATCCATGTCCTCGGAATTGCCGTCATTCTGATGGGGTTCGCCCTCATGAACCGTATTCCGTTCCTCCAAAGAACCCTCAAACTGCCGTTCAAACCCTCGACAGGCCTGGCCGGGGCCCCGCTGTTGGGCGTGGTTTTCGGTCTGGGCTGGACACCGTGCATCGGGCCGACGCTCAGCGCGGTGCTGGCCTTGAGCACAGTGTCCGGGTCGCCGTGGCGCGGGGCGTTGTTGGGCTTCTCCTATTGCCTGGGCCTGGGACTGCCTTTTCTGGGCGTCGCTCAGGGTATTGGCTGGATAGGTGGCTCGGTCGCCTTTGTCCGCCGCCGCATCCGTATCTTCAACATCCTCGGGGGCCTGATCCTGATTCTGATGGGTCTCATGATGGTCTTCGGGATGTGGACGCAGTGGCTCTACCGGCTGCAGGAGCTGGCCGGCAGCTTCAAGACACCCGTGTAGCGGGCCTCGGCGGCCGGGAGCGGCTGATGGCTTCAGCCGGAAACCCTGTCATGTCCGGGCAGGCAGTTTTGCTGATGCGCCGGGAACTGCGTGCTCCGCTGTCCACGATGCCGGGCCGGGGGAACCGGCGGGGTACTCCTCCAGCGGGACCCGGCCGGCTTTCCATCCGGCACGGACCTGGTCGATGATCCGCCAGCTTTGTTCTGCCGACTCAGGGAGGATCGATAGGGTCCGGTCGCGGTCCAGGATTGCCTGCAGCACTTCCCCGTACGCGTCCAGCCGGCCGGGTCCGAAATCAGCGCTCAGGGTGGCCCTGTCCAAGACGAAGGGGTCCCCGGGGCCGTTGACGTTCAGCTCCAGGGACATCCCTCCGCGGCCCAGGCTGATCCGCAGCACGGTAGGGCCTTGGATTCCATGGAGGCCGCCCGGCACCACGGGCACCTCGTGGAAGGTGATGCGGATTTCCTGGCGGCGGCGCCCGACGGCCTTTCCCGAACGCAGGGTGAAGGGGACCCCGGCCCACCGGCGGTTGGTCACCTCGAGGACGACTTCGGCCAGCGTTTCAGTTTCCCGTGCCGGGTCGACATCTTTTTCCTCGGCATAGGACGGGAACCTGCGGCCGTTGATGGTGCCGGCGGTGTAGCGGGCGCGTCTGCTGGCCTGCGCCGGGTCAGCGGCCCACAGCCGTGCCACCTTCAGCACCTGGCCTTTGGCTGCCCGCAGATCCACCGGACCGACGGTGGCCGGCGGTTCCATTGCCACCAGGGCCATGACCTGCAGCAGATGGCTTTGAATCATGTCCACCATCGCCCCGGCACGGTCGTAGTACCCCGCGCGGCCTTCGAGCCCGAGCTCCTCGTCATAGACGATGTCCACCTTGGCGATATGGTCCCTGTTCCACAACGGTTCGAAGATGCGGTTGGTCAGCCGCAACCCCAGCAGGTTCAGTACGGTTGACTTGCCCAGAAAGTGATCGATCCGGAACACCTGCTCGTCCGGGACCAGGCCTGCCAGCAACCTGTTCAGGTCCTTTGCGCTGTCCGTGTCGGTGCCGAAGGGTTTCTCCAGGGCCAGCACCGTTCCCTCGGGCATTCCTGCCTTGCCCAGCACCTCCACGGCGCGCGCCGTCGCCGCCGGGGGCAACGCGAAATACAGGGCCGGAACACCGTCACAGGCCTGGAACAGCCGATGCAGGTCATCCGGGTTGGAGACGTCGGCGCTCACATAGCGGGCCGTGTCCAGGGTATGCCGGACGGCTGGTCCCCGGGCATCGGCAAATGCTTTGCTCAGTATCTGGTCCCACCCGGACTGCTCGGCGGCGGCCCTGGCGGAACCGACCAGGGTGATCCGGCGTTCCGGTTCCAGGGTCAGCAGCCGGCCCAGCCCGGGAAGCAGCAGGCGGGAGGTAAGATCGCCGCGCGCTCCGAGAATAAGCAGGGTGGAAACCCCATCCGTGGTCTGGGTCATCGTTGCCTTCCTCGTCTTTGTAGTTGCTGCTTCTTCCGGGCCCCGCGCCCAGGGGCCGGCAGGGCAAGGCAGGGCTTGCCCGGCCCGGTCGGCGGGGATTATTGCGGGGATTGCTGGACCGGGACCTGCGGCAGGGCGTGGAGGTAACCTTTGCGCAGGGCCGTTTCGTGGTAGGCGATGTGCCAGCGGTTGGCGCGGTGATAGTTACGGATGAACGCGTCACGGACGTCGGTGCGCTGGCTGGCTACAGCCCCCGCATGCCAGAGATCCATGAATGCCCGGGTGGCGAACCACTGCCCCAGGGCTATCGTGGTGTCATTGATCGCCTCCGTCTGGACCGGGTCCGTGCTCGTCGGCGCGGCGTCCAGCGGCAGCGGGACCGTGTAGCCGGAGGATTCGAGCAATTCCTGCATTTCGGCGATGTTCGGGTCGCAGACGTCTTTTTCGTAGAGGCTGATCAGTTCTTTGAGTTCCTGGTCCCGGGCGGTGGCGATGTAGATGTTGCATTGGCCCATGCATACCCATTCACGCAGGTAGCCTTCGAGCACGTGCACGTATTCCCCGGCCCCGAGCGGGGTGCCGGGGCGCCGCTGCGCGTCGTAGATTTTTTCCGGTTCGCTGCTGTACTGGGTCCGTCCTTCCGGGCGGCCGGTCTCGGTCTCACTCATGATCAGTGTTCCTTTCACTTGTTATCCGGTTGGTGCTTCGCTTACCTGTCGCCGGCGCCATCGTGGCGGCCGGAGCCTGACGGGCTACAGCCCTCCCCGCCACACGGATGCGTTCCGTCGGTCGGGGTTCTGGTGTTGACGGGATGGTCCGGGAGGTCGGCCTGCCTTTGGTGGAGGTCCCGGCCAGGCGCAGTCCGGCGTTGATAAGGCCGATATGGGTGAATGCCTGGGGCGTGTTTCCCAGCTGTTCCCCGGTGGCGGGGTCGATTTCCTCGGCCAGGTTTCCCAGTTCCCCGCCCAGGGCCGCGAGTCCTGCGAAGAGTTTTTCGGCTTCGTGGGTCCGGCCGGCCAGGGCGAGGGATTCGACGAGCCAGAAGCTGGCGATCGCGAACGCGCCCTCGGCGCCGTCGAGTCCGTCGCCGCTGCTGCCGGGGCGGGCGGGCAGGTAGCGGTAGAGCAGGCCGTCAAGGACCGTGTCCCCGGGGGTGAGTTCGGCACGGACCGCGTCAACGGTGGCGAGCATGATCGGGTCATCGCCGGCGACGAACCCGACAATCGGCAGCAACAACAGGGCGGCGTCCATGCCCGGGTCGTCATAGGCTCGGATGAAATGCCCGTCCCTGACCCCGGACTCGAAGACCTCGGCGCGGCATTTCCCGGCTGCTTCCCGCCACGCACTGATGTCTCCGGGCAGGCGGTGGAGTTCGGCCAGCCGGGCGCCGCGGTCCAGCGCGGTCCAGGCCAGTGCTTTGGAATGGACAAAGTGCCGGGGGCGGCTGCGGACTTCCCAGATCCCGCTGTCGGGTTCGTGCCAGTGCGCGGCGGTGAAGTCCACGAGCCGGCGGAAGTGGGACCATTCCCGGCGCATCAGGTCCTCTCCGAAGACCTCGCAGATGCTCAGGCAGTCAAGCAGCTCCCCATAGCTGTCCAGCTGCAGCTGGGTTTCGGCGGCGTTGCCGGTGCGGACCGGTCGGCTGGACCGGTACCCGTCCAGCTCGGTCAGGGAGGCCTCGGGGATCTGGGTGGTCCCGTCGATGCGGTAGAGCACGCGCAGGGGAAGGCCGCCGGCGGCCGTGGTCCGGCAGAGCCACCGGGCGAACACAGCCGCTTCGGGCCGGCAGTTCAGCTGGTAGAGGGCGTTGAGGGTGAAGCTGGCGTCCCGCAGCCAGGTGTACCGGTAGTCCCAGTTCCGTTCCCCGCCGGGATCTTCGGGCAGGGACGTGCTCACCGCGGCGGTGACGGCCCCGGTCGGGGCGTAAATCAGCAGCTTGAGGGTGATGGCGGCGCGAAGGACGGCCTCCCGGCCCGGACCGTCGTAGACCAGGTGTGATGTCCAGTCCTGCCAGGCCTTCGCAGTGACGGCCAGGGCTGCGGCCACCTCAACCGGATCGGCGGTGCAGGGAACCGGTCTTGTTCCGGCTGGGTCCAGCCGCAGCCGGGCCGCCCATCGGTCCCCGGCCTGCAGCGCCCCGTGCCCGTGGACGGCCGCCCCATTCAGGTGCAGATTAATTCCTGAGACGGCGAACCCGGCGGTAAAGTCCGGATGTTCCAGCCGCGCCCCTTCGGCAGTAGGGACCGGACAGGCGTCATCGGCGCCGAAGCCGGGACGCGGGTCGAAGACGGCCTCGACATCCACCGACCCTTCGAGCCCTTCAATCAGCCACAACAGTTCCTGTCCGTGTTCCGGGGCGGGCCAGGCCATGGCCATCGTCACCCGGGCTGACCCGGACCGGCCGGCCCATTCCAGGACCAGAACCGCAGTGCCGTCCAGGTAACGGCGCCGGCAGGACAGCCCGGCCCCGTCGTCCCCGGCGGCCGCCGGGCCGATTCTCAGCCGGCCTCCGCGGGTCCGGTCAAGGAGCGGGAACACCAGGGCCGGGGCGTCAAAGCGCAACGGGCAGAAAAATTCCACCGCCCCGTCCGGGCCGATCAGGGCAGCAGAGCGGCCATCCCCAAGCGGCGCCAGCTCCCCGATCAGAGGAAAGGGCTCGGCGGCGTTCACGGGCGGTGCCCGCGCAAGGCCCAGAGTGTCTCGCAGGTCGCGGCGACCGCGAGCCCGAACACCTGGTGTGCGACGAAACCGCGCAGGTGCGTCACGAGGGGGTAATCCCGGTTCGGGGCGCTGAACCCCGCCAGGGGCGTCAGCATTTCATCGGCGATCAACGACATCGCCGTGCCCGTGGCCAGGCCCGCACCCAGAGGGCTCATGTGGGTTTTACGGCGCAGCAGCACATACAGGGGCGACCAGCTCAGCGCGAGGCCGTAGTGCATGAACATCGAGGCCCGTTCCAAGGCCTTTCCCTCCAGCACCATCCCCGCCGCGCCGAAAATTTTCTTCGCTGCCAGCTCATAGGGTGGCCCGGGCCGGGCGGCGTCTTCCCGGGCCCGGTCCTGTTCGGACTCCAGCTCGTAGAGTTTCATGCTGACCGGTTCCATGGCCTTGGTCCCCACGTAGCCGGCGACCCAGGCGATAGCCAGGTCTTCGAGTGCTTCAGTGACCTTCATGATGATCCCTCCCTGGAAGTTGCATGTTCCGGGTTCCCCGGGACCAGCGTCCCGGGGTGTTCGGCGGCGCTAGATCTCGAGTTTGTCCAGGGCAGCCTGGTACGCCTCGTGATACGTCGGGTACTGGGCGACCTGGTCCCTCAAGGTCTCGATGGGAATCTGCGCCCGGATGGCCAGGGAGGCCTGATGGATCCATTCCCCGGCCATCGGGGCCACCGCCCAGGCACCGATCAGGACCTTGCGGTCGGTATCGGCCAGCAGACCCAGGTGCCCGCGCGGGTCCCGTTCGTAGGTCCAGGGCCGGGTGATCGCGGCGGCGAGGTCGATTTCGGCCGCAGCCGTTTTCAGGCCCCGTCGTCCGGCCTGGTCCAGAGTGAGGCCGGCGGCGGCGATTTCGGGGTCGGCGAACACGACCCGCGGAATACCTTCGTAGAAGGCCTTCCGGGGTGTGCCGAGGATCGCGTCGGCCGCGATCCGGCCTTGGTATTTCGCGACATGGGTGAAGGGCATGATGCCGGTGACGTCCCCAATCGCCCACACGTTCTCGCCGGCCCGGCAATGTTCATCAACCTGCACCTGGCCGCGGTCACCCAGGACCACTCCTGCATGCTCGAAGCCAAGACCCTGCGTGCGCGGGGTGCGGCCCGTGGCGAAGACGACGACGTCGCCGGCCACCTCGGTCCCGTCGTCGAGGTCAAGGACGCTCTGGTCCCCTTCCCGGCGGCCCCGGCGGGCGGTGACTCCCAGCCGGATCTCGACCCCGGCCTCGGGCAGATACTGATATGCCAGTTCCCCGGCCCGGGATTCTTCACGCCCCAAGAGCCGGTCCCCGCGGTGGATCAGAGTGACCTTGACGCCGAAACGGGCCAGGAACGTGGCCGTCTCAACCCCGACGGCGCTGCCGCCGATTATCACAGCCCGCTCCGGGAGTGTCGTGGCCGTGTAGGTCTCCCGGTTTGTCCAGGCCGTGATCTGATCAAGGCCCTCCAGGGTCGGAAGGACAGGGTCCGAGCCCGTGGCGATGATGATGTGGTCGGCGCTCAGTTCCCGGTCCCCGGCCAGGATACGCCCGGGTCCGGTGATCCGGGCCTCACCTTTGATTACCTCAGCCCCTTGGCGGGCATAGCCGTCGATCTGGTCCTTGTCATCAAGATGCCTGATCATGTAATCGCGGTAGCCGCTGGTTTCCGACCAGTCCAGCTCCGCCCCGGACACCCCGGCCGCCCTTTGCACTTCCGTGCGCGCCTCCGGCGGCCTGAGCACGGTTTTGGACGGTATGCACGCCCAGTACGCGCATTCCCCGCCGATAAGCTCCCGCTCGATGACCGCGATCTTTTTCCCGGCCTTCAGCAGCCGCCCGGCGGCGACCTCTCCGCCTGGCCCCATGCCCAGTACCGCAACATCAAAATGGTCGTCCATCGCTTCTACCCTTCAGTCGTCATCGGTCTTTCAAGGTTCTGGTCGAGCTTCCCGGACCCGGAGCAGGGTCCCCGATTCCGGGGCATACCCTCTCCTGTGCGCTCAAGGTGTGGCGGAAGGCGGTCCCGCCGTTCAGAGCCCGGCCGGGAATGTGTAGTTCGGATCGATGAAAGCCGGCTCTTTCCCGTACACCAGCGCGATCCGGTCATGGGCGGCCAGGGCAACACCTGTCACGTCCCACGTCTTGATCTTTCCGTTGACGTACACCGTCCACTTGTCCGCTTCGGAGCTGCAGTCCGGGCCGATACATCCGGTGCCGCCGAGCATTCCCCATTCCTGCAGGAGCTGGCCCAGGGTGTAGCGCTGGCCGGCCGTGGGGGCTTCGATGTGGATGATTCCCGAGGTGTCGTGGGTGTGCAGGGGGGAAATGCCGTTGGGTTTACCGTCCGGGCCGAGGGTGACCCCGATGCCCCCGGGAACCGTGACGGGTTTGCCGTGCACGACGACGTCTAGGTGGGCATGAAAATGTTCCGCCGTTCCCTCGGCCGTGAGGACCTGCAGCCCTGCGGCCTCGATCCTCCCGGCCGCCCCGGCAGGATCCAGCGCCCAGCTGGTCGCGGACGGCCCGGTGGGAGGGGGGGCCGACGCGGGTACGCCAGGCGCCACGGCCGAGGTCGTCCCCGGCGCCGAGGACGACGCGGTACCGGAACACCCGGCAAGGGCCAAGGCAGCCAGTGCTGTGACGGTCAGGGTCATCCAACGCTGTTTCATACCGAAGGGGTGGGCCTTTCGAACCAGACGGGTCCGGCGCTGTGGGAGGGCGCCGGGGGCGGGGGGCGTCAGCAGCTGCAGCTTTGCGCTCCGTTGCCCGGTTTTTCCCTGTTCTGGCTGGTGGTCCCGGCGAGCATTTGGTCGGCCATGGTGGACGCGAGCCGGTATGCCTCCTCGACGGGGATGACCGTCCCTTCGGGGTGGTTTTCGAGCCATGGTCCTGCCTCATCGGGTGAGGCGAAGAAGTGGACCTGGTTGCAGAAGGAGGACCGGACCGAGCTCATGTCCTCCGGGTTGACCAGGGAGACCACGGCTGTAGCCGGTTCGACGCTGGTGACACCGGAGCTGTCAACGCGCACCCGAACCGGTGTTCCGGTTGATTTGTAGGCGGACTCGATCCGGGCGGGGGCGCCGAGGAGGGTCGGGAAAATCAGGGTGTCGAGTGCGCACCAGGTGTAGAGCTGTTCGCCGCCGACTTCGAAGCGGTGCTGCGTGGGACGCTGAGTCAGGCCCTGCCCGACGATCCGGCCTGAACCGTCGTATTCGGTGTCGGCCATGGCCTCAAGCGCCGCGCGGATTTCCTCGACGGGCCGCCCGGTCGCGGCGGCAAGGTCCGCGATGTCGACCGGGTCACCCAGGGCGAGGAGCTTCATCAGCGGCAACCACAGCCAGGGCTGCATGCCGGTCTCCCCGGTGGCGAGGCGTTCAGTAACGTGGCTAATGTCGTTCGTCATGATTTGTTCCTTCGAGTTTTTGAGGTTGACGGGAAAAGGGTCAGGAGGCGCAGCAGGAGAGTTTGGAGACGTCCGTTTTGAAGGACTGGGCGGCGATTTTGATACCTTCGGCCATCGTCAGGTACGGGGACCAGAGGTTCGCGACCTGATCCACGGTCATCCCGGCCTCCAGGATGTACACGCCGGCCGCGGCCAGGTCACCGGCTTCCTTACCCACGGCCGTGATGCCCACGATCCGGCCGGTGCTGTTGTCGGCGACGATCTTGATGAACCCGCGGGTGTCACGGTTTACGAGGGCACGGGGCACGTATTCCAGCGGCAGGACCCGGCATTCGCAGCGGATGCCCGCCTCGTTGGCTTCCTTGTCGGTCATGCCGACAGCGGCCAGGGCTGGGCTGGTGAAGGTGACCCGGGGCAGGTGCCGGTAGTCGACCTCGCGGCCGACCTGGTTGAATGCGTTCTCCACCATCAGGGTGCCGTGCGAGGCTGCGACATAGACGAATTCCCGGTGCCCTGTCACGTCCCCGGCGGCCCAGATCCTGGGGTTGGTGCTCGCCAGCGTGTCCTGGACTAGGACTTCGCCGCGATCCCCGGTCTTCACGCCCACGATGTCCAGGTTAAGACCCTCGGTGACCGGGCGCCGGCCCATGGCCACGAGGAGCCGGGTGGCCCGGAATTGTTCCTGCCCGCCGGAGACCGTCGCGGTTGCGACGACTTCCCCGGTGGCTGGGTCGGTGTGCACCGCGGAAACCGTGGCACGGCGGACGACGCGTATACCCTCGTCGGCGAAAACGCTCATCAGGGCCCGGGACGCTTCCGGTTCCTCGGCCGAGGCCAGGCGGGAACGGACCAGCATGGTGACCTTGGACCCGAGGCGGGCGAAAAGCTGGGCCTGTTCCAGCGCCACGTATCCGCCGCCGAACACCAGCAGTGATTCCGGTACCTCGTCCAGTTCCATGGCCGTGGTCGAGGTCAGATACTCGACATCCTGAAGGCCCTCGATCGGAGGCGCCCAGGGGGTCGAGCCGGTCGCAACCAGATAGTGCTCGGCGCGCACTTCACTGCGGGCACCATCCGCTCCAGTGACTTCCAAAACCGGTTCCTGCGGACTGCCGGCGAACGCGGCGTTGCCCTGGCGCAACTCCCACCCGTACTCGGCGGCCAGGTCCACGTACTTGTCGGCTCGCATCGTCTCCACCAGGGAACGTTTTCCCTCGATGAGCGCGGCCATATCGACCGGTTCGGATGTAGTGCTGATCCCGGGGAACCGGCCGGAGGCATCCAGTGCCACATGCCGCGCCTCCGCCGCTGCCAACAGCGCCTTGGAGGGAACACAACCGGTATTCACGCAAGTCCCGCCGACGGTGGACCGCTCCACCATCAGCACCCGCTTGCCCAGGTTGGTGGCTCTGATCGCGGCGGCGAACGCACCGCCGCCTGAGCCGATCACTGCCAGATCATAATCAAACGCTGCTGCTGCTTCAGTCATGAGATCTTCCTATAGTCATAGAGGACAATGCCGTTCAATGCCCAGTCTGCACATTGACCTACAGGGCAAGGTCAAGAGAGCGGTGAACCAATAAGGCCCCAACCGCTTGGTCAAAGGGTAGTGGCGCCGGCGCCCGGAAAACCGAGGTCACGTACTGCCTCTACGGCATCAGCGAGCCGCCCGCTCTCACCGCGCTGCAACCGGACCGTCACGATTTCGGCCGCGGAATCGATATTTTCGACCGTGATTCCGGGCCAGCTCTCAAGTTCCTCGCGGACTGCGTCATCGGCCGCGATAGCGCAGCAGCCCCCGCCAATGGGTGCGGCGCCGTCCAAGCCGGGCACGGAAAGAACACGCGTCTGCCAGTCCTGGCGATCATCAGCCGGAGCGGCGAGGGAAGCGGGTGAGGCGTGGGTAGTCATCTTGTATCCCCGGGCAAAAGTAGGTTTGGAAAGGGTGCCGTTACAGGCAAAGCGCCGGCCGAAATGACGTCGACCCGGCTTACAGTGCCGGTCCCGATAATGGGCCGGCTTTGCCGTATCCCCATTCTCAACCTTCCCCTATAATGGAATGTCAAGCAGTGGTTCAACACAGCGACCAAACATCTACAGCAGGAGCACATGATGCGTATCGGTGAGGCCGCAGCGGCTGCAGGCATGACCACCAAGACCCTTCGGTTCTACGAGGACCGGGGACTTCTCCCGCCCGCCCATCGCGCTACCAACGGATACCGCGACTACGGCGGCGAAGCCATCACGCGGCTTGAATTCATCCGCAGGGGCCGCGCCGCGGGCCTAACCCTGGCCCAGATCAGTGACATCCTCACCGTCCGTGACCATGGCACCGCCCCCTGCACCCATGTCAGGGATCTGCTCGCCCGGCAACTCGCTGACCTCGACGCCCAGATCGCCGAACTTACCGCCCTCCGCGCAGCAGTCGCGGAATTCCACGACACCGCGGCCGCCGGCGACCCCAGGAAATGTGATCCCGACCAAATCTGCAGCTATCTTTAAGAACTCCGCCTCAGGCACGGAGTACGGGAACGACCGTTCGCAAGGCATTCTGCGCCAACTGTGCAGCAATGAGCGGCATTGACGATCTTATGGCCGAGTCCAACGAGGGCCGGACAGTGGCCATGCGACGAGCCGAAGGCGTCCAGGACAACGGGAGGCCATAAAGAGGTATTACACCCGTTACTGCCCGCTTGGACTGCACTCTCCGTGGCTGTGGGGCAGCAATTGGAGCCCTGATTTTTCCCGAATACTGCAGACAAAGGACCTAACCTTCTGGCACTTGGGATTTCACTCGCCGCATGTACTGCCTTGGATTGGCGGCCTGATCTACAACGCGAAGAAAGTTGTGCCGGCTGTGCAGTCCGGAAGAATCGACGTGCTGCTCTCTTTGGAGAGCGACGAACGAAAGCGCATCCGCCGGCAGATCACGGGAAAAGCACCACTAGATATCGAGCACCTTCCGGTCGTCAGGGCCGCTGCGGTGCAACTTCGCAAGAACGTTGCCACCCAGCTACTGGTGCAACCAATGATCCCGCTCATCTTCATTCCTCAAGCCGTAAATTTCGCTAGACGTGGAGACAGCCGTTCGGGTGGTTCATGACCATCGGCGCGGCAGGATTGGTCATAGGCCTTGGGTTCGTTGCCCGTGACTTTCGACGTGCGGGCCGTTTCTTGGCGATAACTGGCGAGCAAGCCCGGCGAAGCTGACGCCCGGCCCTAAGCACGGCAACCACGGTGATCGGTCAGGCGCTCTCCACTACCGATGCATCCCAGTTGCCGGTACAGGATCCCCTTACGGGAGAGTTGAATTCCTGTGTCTCATAACCTCAGTGCCTCGAATCCCTAGCGATGCAAGACAGTTCAAGTCCAGGGATCAATGGGTGCGGGCTGTGCAGACGACTTTGGACATTCCGTGCAGCCGACTTCGAAAACTGACAATAACCCAGTCGCGTCATGCCGTCCTTTCGTCTCGATAAAGGTCATTTTTTCTTCTACTTGAGAATAGCTGGGTGAGACAGATTAATGAGACAAAGAAGCTCGCATAACAGATTGCGCTACGCCGGGCGTTTCCGCAGCATTGGCAGACATCTCCGAAGTGGCCTGGAGGCGTCCAGTTAAAGGATCCATAGATGAGACATGAATTCCATGGGATGTTCGTGATTCAGGAGCAGGTAAGTCCCTTTGGCACCACATCTTTACGGTCAGGCGTGGGTGCGACCATATCTTTCGTGAACTGCCTTCACCTGACGAATCCAGAACTCGTCCTTGTCCATGCCGTTTTTGAGCAGGTCGACCTCACGAGCCTTCGCATAGAAGCCGCTGCCCGCATCGTTCGCGTTTAGGTAGATAACTAGGGACGAGATCATCAGTGAAGGGTTCAACTTGCGATCCTCATCGACAATCCTGCCAAGCAAATATCCCAGCGCCGCACGCTCTTCTACTTGGTTGAAGTCAAAGCCTCTGAGGCCAGTGCGGCGCCGCAGGACCGCATCGAGCTCGGTGTAAGTGGTGTACCTGCGCCTTCGCGCCACGTCAATCAGGAAATCGTGACCCACCCTGACCAGTTCGTCCCAGTCCTCGTCAGACCGTCCGTACATTTTGTTGCCCCCATCCCCGCTGGTCCAAGAGTAACGCGGGCACCCGAACGTGTGCATGAAGGGAGCCTAGGGGTAAACCCCTGACAAAAGGGCCATCTCAAGAGGAAGCGAGCGAGGTAACAGGGACCATTTGATTTCAACTCCCCAAGGACGTGCCAAACGAGCCTAAGTTGCCCGGGACTGCCCCCGGTTTTGTTGACTCCTTGACCTAGCGAGCTTGTGCTCGTGGAAGGATGTTGACCATGCCCACGGCTTATGGGGCGGAGTTCCGCCAGGATGTTATTGATGTGGCCCGCAAGGGCGAGGCGCCGCTGGCGCAGATTGCGAAGGATTTTGGGCTTTCGGTCACGACGTTGAAGCGCTGGATCGCTATCGCTGAGCGTAAGGACTCCGGGACCAGCCCAGCGGCGGCGGAGTCGGCTGAGGTGCGGGAGTTGAAGAAGCGGAACCGCCTGTTGGAGCAGGAGAACGAGATTCTGCGCCGGGCGGCTGCCTATCTGGCCAGGGACATCAACCCAAAATGATCTACCCGCTGGTCACGGATCTTGCCGCCGACGGTGTTCCCGTGGCGGTGACCTGCAGGGTGTTGGGATTTAGCAAGCAAGGCTATTACCGCTGGAAGGCGAACCCGGTGACGGAACGGGACTGGATCGATGCGCACCTGGTCAACGCCGCCCTTGACATCCACTCCGACGATCCGGCGTTCGGGTACCGGTTCATCGCCGACGAGCTCCCGGAGAAGGGCATCACCGCGGGCGAGAACAGGGTCCAGCGCTTATGCAGGGACCACGGCATCTGGTCAGTGTTCTCGAAGAAACGGGGTCTGAACCGGAAACCGGGGCCACCGGTCCACGACGACCTGGTCGAGCGGGATTTCACCGCCGCGGCGCCGAACGAACTGTGGCTGACAGACATCACCGAGCACCCCACCGAAGAAGGGAAGCTCTACCTCTGCGCGGTGAAGGACGTCTACTCCGGCAGGATCGTCGGCTACTCAATGGACGCCCGGATGAAGTCCTCTCTTGCCGTCGCTGCCCTGGAGAACGCGGTGCAGGCACGAAGACCGGAAAGAACGGTGGTCCACTCCGACCGTGGGTCGCAGTTCCGGTCACGCCGGTTCGTTGAATCGCTCCGTCGCCACGGGCTCACCGGATCGATGGGCAGGGTCGGTGCGTGCGCGGACAACGCCGCGATGGAGTCCTTCTTCTCGCTGCTGCAGAAGAACGTCCTGGACCGTCAGCGATGGCTCACCAGACAGGACCTCCGGCTGGCCATCACAACCTGGATCGAGAGAACCTACCACCGCCGGCGACGGCAAAGACGGCTGGGCAAACTCACGCCCATCGAATATGAAACAATCAACCGGACCGCGCTCACAGCGGCCTAAGACCCCGAGTCAACAAAAGCCGGGGCAGTCCCCCCATCTATGGTTGAACCCATGGCCCTGTCACGTAAAGACCGATTCAACATGAAGACCCAGCTCCTTGAAGAGTTGGGAACATTTGAATGGGACTCGAATCGAATCAACGTTCTACTGCGCGAATTCAAACTAGAACCGTTCACCGGTCAGTTCGATGATCCCTCGCTGGCGGAAATCGTCGCCGACGTAACCGACGAGATGCTAACCGAGCTGTATGCCCTTGTCATGGGTATCGACGTGGATGCGGTGGCTGACATCGTGGAATCCGCAACAGACGATGGGCCTTGGAAGCCGAACTATGCTCGTGTCTTCCTTTCTCATTCTGCGAAACATCGAAAGTTCGTAGGGGAGGTTGCTGACGAACTTGCTCTCATTGGAATTCACGGTTTTGTGGCTCACGACACCATGGCTTTCAGTAAGCCCTGGCAGTCACAAATCGAACAGGCCCTTCGCTCGATGCAAGCGTTCGTTGCCATCATCCACCCTGAGTTCAACACCAGCCCTTGGTGCCAGCAAGAGGTTGGTTGGGCACGAGGCAGAAGAGTCCCCTTTTATGCGATTCGCTACGGGGTCGACCCTGCCGGGTTTATCGGTCGAGATCAGTGGCCAAGCGCTGCAGGCCAAAGCCCAGCGGAAGTGGCCGCCGTCATCAGCAGCTGGACAGCTTCACTGCCCGAACTCGGCGCAGCCGTCATTGAAGGGCTTTTCGAGTCGCTGCGAACTGCTCCTAGTTTCATTGATGCTGGCACGGCTGCAAAGAGGATTACCTCACTAGGAGCCCTCACGAATGAACAGTGGGCTCGACTCGATTCCATCTTCTGGAGCAACAATCAGATCTACGGCGGCGCACTGCCCTCGAACGCGCTCCAACCCTTCTATAGAGAGCATCAGCGGCCATGGCCTCCCGCGAAGCCCATGGCGCTCAATAGTTGATCTCACCGCTCCGTGTAAAGAGAGGACCAAATGGCTGAGGAGTTGTACAACGGGGCAGCGGTTCATCAAGGCTTCCATGACCTTGCAGATCTACGGGCTTTCGCCCGTAAGCTCATCGAGCATTGGGACAGATGGCAGATGAAACCCTTCCACATGAAGGGTGAGTACGAGGAAGGCGGCCCGATCCTTTGGAGCTTCACCAATCACGTCGTAAACCTGATGCGCACAGTCCTGGATTTATCCGAAAAAGACCGCGGCATCATCGCCGTCCCGCTCATCCGGCTCATGGTCGAGAACACTATGACCGGCATGTGGCTCTACTTGGAGCCCAGCAATACTTGGGCCATCCTCACCGAAGGTTTCCAGAAGAGAAGAGCTGCAATCAAGGGTGTGATTGAGATCGAGGGCGAAGGGTTCGATAACTCGGATCTCGATGAGATCGATCAAATACTGGAGTCCCTGGACAGCCCAACGCTCCCGCCCTTCGAGCAGAGGTGTGCAGACATCGAAGGCGGAAAGGCCATATACGTTGCCTATCGCGTGATGAGCTCCTATTCCCATGCGGGGATGGCACTAGGAGATTTCTATCTCGGGGAAATCGAAGAAGACCCAGGGTTGGAGCGAATACCGGATGCCAGGCTCGAAAATCATGAAGCATGGCTCGGCACTGCCGTCTCGATGCTCATTATTTCTATGAAGCTGTGCGACAACATCGACTACAAGGGCGGCCTTAAGTCTCAACTCGACCGCGCAGCGAAGAGGATGGGTATGTCCTTGAACTTCGTAAAGGCTCCGAAGAAGGAAAAGCAGGCAAGGGCGAAGGCTCGGCCGGCTACGTCGGCAGTGCAGGGGCTATGACGGGTCGGAGTTCATCGAGCCCGGCGAACCGCCAAGCAAATAGACTCAAGCGGCGATACGCCTACGAGGAAGCCCGGAAATGCTCAACCATCTGTTCATCGTACGGACCGGGCATGCTAGTTAGCTTTCGGCGGGATATATCATGTCCGGTTTCTTAGTGAATCCGGACATGCCAAGCATGTAATCTCCACTGTCCCACTGGAGGAACTGCGGGCTGATACTTACCGTTTTTCCCTTAGAAAAACTGACGCGATTTGGATGGATAGGAGAACGTTGCCGGGGGACGTCATAGGCGCCTTGTGTGGTGCCTCCTTCTGGTGCCAGTTTGATTTGATAGGGCATTCCACCGATGAATAGCTCTCCCAGCGTCCGCCCTTCTGTCAGCGAATCCTCAACTGCCCACACCAGGGACGCTGTACTGCCTGCATTGGTACCGCTTTGGAATTTGCCCAGTTCGCCGCGGGTTTTTGGGGGTTCATTGAGGCCTCCTGGCGGTGAGATCCAGACCTTCAGGTCTTCGTCTGCAATGTCTACGTCTGCGAAGAACTGAGGGTTGTCCTGGACTATGGCGTTCCGAACGACATACTGGGCGCTGTACCAAGCTGCGACGGCAGTTTCCCTCAACATGTAGGTGGTTAGAGGAAGGCCAGCTACCGTGCCGATTCGGTCTGCCAGGTGTACGTCGTCCCGTATAGAGTCTCCGACGTGAGTGCCCCAATAGTTGGCATAGTCTCGGATGAACTTGTCCCAGGTGAGGTCAACTTGTTTGGACCCAGGTTGGATCCGTATGGCTGTTTTGAAACGCAGCTGGCTTATGTCCACTAGACCACCCGTTCCGAGAGCTTCAGTGGTGGGCAAGGCACCTGCCGCCCACACCAGTTCCGGAGCGGTTCCGGCTTCCGCGGAAATGCCGAACTTTGGAAGCTGAATTCCATAGCTGTTGGCCGTCCTCGCGATCAGCTCACCGCCACGGCCGCCTGATACTAGGAGGCGAAGAACCAGGGCCAGATCATCAACGGCGTATGCTGCGCCGTCGTCAATACGCTCAATGTGGTCCCGAAGTCTCGCCGCCCCGCTCATCAGATATCCAGCGAGGTGAAAGCGGCCAATCTTCATGCGTTCGCCGCTGCGCCCAGCAGTGGGGGTGAAACTTCCCGCGCTTTTACTGTTCCTACGAGGATGTGATGTCGTTTCAGCAGCTCGCTGGCCACTTCGAGTTCGTCTTCTACATGGAGCTCAAAGGCATCGGCCACGGCAGCGTCCAGCTTGTCATGCAAGCTGACGAGTTGGCTTGGTGTTTGTCCACGTTTGTAGAGAACAGAAAGCGGTTTTCCCAGTTCAAGTCTTGTTTCTACGATCCTTTCCGCCAAGCTGGAGATTACTTCCGTCTGGTCTGCGGAAAGGTCAGGGAACGGGAACGCGCAGTATGCCAAGTCAGGTGAGATGCTGAGGTCGCTCTTCAACCGCCCGGCAAACGTTCGCAGCCAAACCATGAATATTCGGGATTGGAGTACGCCGAAGAGCCATTCCGGGCAGGCGTCCACGTGAATCAGCTTGTTGCCCGCGATCACGTCAGCCTCTAGATATGTCATCGGGACATACTCCCGGTCCTCGCTACTGACTTCCGGCAACGCGAGGTACCTGTTTTTAGGCTGTCTTCTCTGGGTGAAGAGATGTGGGATGGCCGCCTGCTTCTGGACAGAGGCAGTCGGGCTCTGCAGCCTTGCGTTGGCTACCCCTTCAAGTCTTGTGGCTATGGCTGGTACCTGTTGAAGATCGGCAAGCTGGGCACCTTCAAACCATAGACACCACTTCTCAGTGCTGTTCAGCATGTCTCTGCCCTGCATGAACGGACGAAGATACTTCCGGGCTACGGGATCTGCCTTCAGGGGCGCCAAATCCTCAGCGTTCTCAACGATCAGGTGGCCACCGTCTGTTGCCTGGGATCCTTTTGTCATCTTTGGCAAGTGTGCATAGAAGGGAACTCGGCGCTTCACCGGCGCAGGCAGGTCCGAATCCAAAAGATACATGTTTATACCCGTGACGGGTCTAGCGACGGGGCTTCCGGATAGTTGCGGGTAGTCGAATAGGACTCGCTGCGGCCGGCCAGTGGCTGACATGCCGATAATCACGCAGTGCACGGCGGCTCCACCGGTAGCCTCTGATTGCCATTTAAATGTGCGATGCGCAAAGTCGATGTGGACACCAGCGCGTTTAAGGATGGGATCAAGTGCTCGAGCCTGATCCCCTTGGGTGATCGAGTTTGTCGAGACGAAGGCAACTCGCGCTTGGCTTCCACGCAGGTAGTCGATGGCTTTTGCATACCAGCAAGCAACATAATCAAGTCGTCCCGTCCGCTCTCCGTGGGCTTCAGGCAACATCGCGAAAATTTGCCGGTTGTCGTTCTGCTGAGCCTTGTCCATCCAGGCCATTCCGATGAAAGGTGGGTTGCCCGCAATGATGCTGTCAGGACCCGGAGCTATGATTTTCTTCCAATCGAGTTTCAAGGCGTTTCCTCCGGAAGGATTTTCGGGAGTCGCCGAGATGATTGAGGCTTGGCGCTGGATGGGTAGTCGTTCGGGGGCGAAACCCAACCTTTCCAGCATCTGAAGGTCGCATTGCCGGTCAATAAGGAACATAGCTGTTTCCGCTATCTTGGCTGGCCACTCGTCAATCTCAATGCCAAAGAAATTGTCGAGGCGGACCACTGGGTCAAGCAACGTGGTCCTGCTTCCCCCTGCTGTGTCCAGTTCACCTTCGAGGCCAAACTCGAGTTGGTTAGCGGCCAACGAGACGAGCTGCTCTGACTCTTTGACTCTAATGCGCTCGAGAACCGAAATCTCCAGCAGCCGCATCTCCCGATAAGCGATGATGATGAAGTTGCCGCAGCCGCAGGCTGGGTCGAGGAACCGGATCCTTCCCAGTCTTTCACGAAGCTTTAGCAGACGGCTGTACTCTTCACGATGTCCAACTGCCCGTGCAAACTCATCCCGAAGTTCATCCAGGAAGAGCGGATTGAGCGTTTTGAGAATGTCGGTTTCGGACGTGTAATGCTCCCCGTATTCCCTACGCGTTTTATCGTCTCTAACAGACTGGAACATCGAGCCGAATATAGCGGGAGAGATGTCTGACCAGTTTGAGGAGCAGGCGTCGAGGATCGTTGTTCGGAGGCCTTGTCCGACCTTGGGAAGGGTAATTCGCTCACTGAAGAGCCCACCATTTATGTACTTGAAGCCAGCCAGATGTTGACCTACTTCGGTTCGGTCTGCCGGCCTAGTGTCGAGATGAGCAAAAAGCTCATTCAGACGTTCTGCCAGATCGGACCCGTCCCGGCTGGTGTGCTCAATGAGGAACTCCTGAAACAGATTCTTGGTCCACATGTCCGTGTCGTCCCCGAACAGTAGAAAGAGCAAGCGCGCGAGCGTTACAGAGATATCGTGCTCAGAGCAGTCAGCCTGGGCCAGAGTGTCATACATCGAAGCCATGAGCTTCGAGGCTCGCTTTGTCTCCTTCTCCGTTTCCACGTCGAAGGCCTGCCTTACCCGTTCAATGACTTGAGTGACGTTCAGATCTTCGGTAATTGCCAGGGTAATTAGCTGCAATCGCTCCACAAGCTTGGGATTCGACGTTCCGGTAACATGTGCATGCGAGGTGAGCCGGGTACTCGTGGAGCCGCCCTTAACGTTGCGGGAAGGCCAACGCCACACTTGTTTCTCGTCATTATGGAAAATCACGATTCGATCAGTGCTCTTCTTCGCGATGATGCGGTCGATTTCCGCCTGCCGGGAGGCGTTCGGCAAGACTGGACAAACCCAGACACGTAGCCCTTTGTAGCTGGAGACATTGGTGACGGTGACAGGCGCTCCGTCAACGTCGACGGCGAGGGCTGGCATATCGGGTCGGGACCAACGAAGGTGTGCCAGGAAAAGCACCTGGTATGAGTGCGATTCGACGAGCCCAAGCAAATTGACGGCCATCATTCTTGAACTCCTAGCGAGCAGACGATCCTTGCAGGATCAACTTCCATGGACTTGATCACGAGCTTTTCGTCTTCTTGCAGTTGGCGCAGCATCTCAACAAGGTCCTCGTCCGACACACGGTTGCGTAATGCCGCCCGCAGACGGAGCTCAGCCTGCTTTTGCAGTGGACGGGCGTGAAGTGCGCTTAGAGCATCTTCAGCTCCGCGCTGAAACAACGTTCCTGCAAAGCGCTCCCAGATCCTTTTGCGAACGCCCTTGAGGTTTCCTGCAGCCACGCTTTCGCTGGACAGAGGACCGTGGACGATGTTGCGAAGGCGATCGAAATGGTCCTGGCGGAGTTCTGCTGTGGGAGTCTCAGGCTCGGCACGAAAGAGCTTGAAGGCTTCATAGGGAGTGATTAGCCGCTCACGTTCCCGGAGCCCATCTCCACCTTTGGAGACGGCAAATGCATCGACCCCGGAGACGGTGCTCACGTAGCAAACGACCGCCCCGTGGGCTTCCTGGACGTATCGTTGACGTGTTGAGTGGACCATATCCGGCATGGCTAGGACCCGGCGTGTGATCTCAGGGTACTTTTCCATGGCGTTTGACCAAACCAGCCATGCCTCACTTACCGCGTCAGCTTCCTCATCTTCGACATCCTCGTCGGCAAGTCTGCCGTCATAGAAGTTGTCGAGGACTTGGATTTCTCTTTCAGAACCAAAGAATTGTTCATCTGAACCGAAGGCTTGAGCAGAGCGTTCCAATCGCATCTTTATGCGTTGTCGGAGACTGATTTGTTCCTCCACCTTTTCGTGGGAGATCAGATAGACGTACACGGTTTCCGATTTCTGGCCGATCCTATCGACACGGCCGGCACGCTGAATCAATCTGATAATCGCCCATGGCAAGTCGTAATTGACCACGATGTGAGAGTCCTGAAGGTTCTGACCTTCGGAGAGTACGTCTGTGGCTATCAGTACGTCGATCGGATCTGACGATGAAGCGTCGTCTTGTTGGCCCGGCAGCTTGTTGGATCCTGGCGAGAACCGCCTAGCTACGGCTCCAGGGTTATCGGTGTCACCAGTGGCGAGTCCGACGTTCCTGATACCAGCTTCACGCAAGGTAGCAGCGATGTAGTCAGCTGTGTCCTTGTACTCCGTAAACACGAGGACCTTTTCCCCTGGGTGCTCGTTACGCAACAGATCGACCAACGCATTGATCTTCGAATCCTTCGACGCGTCCCAGTCCCCGAAGCGCTCCAACAGCCAAGTTAGAGTCTGGTTGTCGCGCTCGAGATCGAGGCGCAGCTCCGAGCTGAAAATCGTTGTATTGATCCACTTGGTTGACGCGGGCAAAGTCCGTTTCAAGTTTTCGTAGCGTGATGCGTCGGTCCCATGCAGGCCCGCCGTGTCTTCGATGTCAGCATCAGTCACGCCCAGTTGGTTCTCGGTGAAGTTGCCCAACGGGACAGGCAGACGGCTATTGATTGCGTACAGGAAAACGTCGTTGCGGGCACGCTGCCTCTGAAGGGATTGGATGAACGAGTGACCGGACGACGATAATCGTTTGAAAAGTCCCGTCCTTACGAATCCGGCGACGTTGCCTCGGCCGGTCCTGATGTCCTCAAGGATTTTCCGGTCTGACGGACTATGCGGCTTTTTCGGTGAGTCGTACTTTGCGAGCACATAACGTGGGAGAAGGAGCGACCTAATGGCATCCAGCGTTTCGTCATCTTCCATCAGCCGCGCTGGATCGTTATCGCTGAAATCATGACTAACAGGCCTTGAAACCCTGACAGGAAAAAAGAAGGGTGTTCCATCCGCGAATTGAAGGAACTCACGTTCAACTACCTCACCATTAAGACCTGTCACCCGTTGCTTGCTTGCGGTGCGCTTGATGAACGACCGGGTTCGACGGACTAGGTGATCGCTCATAAGGCGTTTCCAGTCTTCGGCCTCTTCCGATTCACGGAAAGCGGCCAAAGTGTTGGTTTTGCCGTCAACCTTCTCGGCCAGCGCAGGATACTTGGAAAGGGCTTCAGTCGGTTCGATGCCAAGGTCATCGTCTTCGTCAAGGTATAAACCGATTTGGTTTGCGACATCGTCGAACGCGAGGTTGTAAGGAGTAGCAGTCAGAAGCAATACCTTGGAGTCATTTTCGCGTACATAGGCATGTATGGCTTCGTAGTCTTTGCGGCTGTTGTTGCGAAGATTGTGGGACTCGTCGCAAATAACGAGATTGAATCTCTTCAGATCCGGCAGATCCCGCGCGGCCGTGGAGTAGGGAATGACGCGACCATTCACATCGTATGCATCAAGATGTTGCTGCCACATCTGCTCAAGGTTTTTTGGGCAAAGGACGAGAGTTGAGTAGTCTTCAGCTGCTTGGAGCATCATCGCTGTAGCTATCGCGGTCAAAGTTTTGCCAAGACCGACGACGTCACCAAGCATGGTCCCGCCGCGTCGCACCACCCGTCTTGCCAAGATCCTTACAGCGCTTTCTTGGTAACCAAGCAATAGTTTCTGCATGGAGGGTGGCAACACGTAGCCGTAACCGTCTCGAACGTCCTGAGACATGGAATGGCAGACTTTGAGGAAGACCTCAAAGGGCGTTGGCTGGGACTCGCTAGCCCAGGACTCTTCGATGAGTTCAATGATTTGATCGGTGATTTCCAGCGAGAAGGGATCTTCCCAATGCGTGGTGAACCACTCCGCAAGCTTGGCCGCAGCGTCCTGCTCCAGAACATCAATGTTGAGTTCAAGATTGCTATAGAGCCCTGCTGCGGTCAGATTTGATGAGCCGAGATAACCCATCACAGGAAGGGCGTAATGCCCTGGGCTGTGCAGGACATAGGCCTTGCCGTGAAGAGGCCGGCTCGTAAAAACCTTTATCTGTACCTGGCCAGCGGCCAACTGACGTTTCAGGGAACGCAACGACTTCTGTCCTTCTTCGGACGAGAGTCCCCGCATCAGCTGCTCGCGCAGATGGGCAACTAGGTACGCCTGTCGCTTCCGCGCAGTCTCGAAATCCGGCAAATCGGACTGCGGGTCAACGCCGGACACCTGGTCCTGAAGGTTGGCCAGCATTGTCTCGGCAGCCGAGTTCGTGACCATTCCGACAAGTATCCGAGCGATGGGCTCCGAGGTCTGACTATTTAAACTTGTTTTAGCATCTACTGCATCTGAGAGATTTCCCCAGCCACGCAAGTCGAAATAGCCCGTGGCTACGTCAATCCGTTCGTGCTCGGGAAAGGTCTTGAGAAGACTGTCACCCAAGGTATTTCCTGGAGAGTTGTCAAAAATGGTCGGCATCGTTCCCCATCATCAGTAGTGCTTGGTTCATACTTACCATCACCACGGCACATCAGTTGCCATGGTAAGGAATGGCAGGGCCTCGACCTTTGGGCTTCGGAACGGGAAGAACCCAAGCGAGTGCCGTGGAAAGCCCATCTTTACCTGAGTGGGGAATCCTTACGGACTGCAACTGCTAAGCCTGCGGGTAAACTGAAGTCCCTTGCCGGGGGGCTCAGTCGCACGACCGCCCGGCAAGGCTTCGAGACCGAAGGCAGCAGGAAAACAAACCCTCACGGGCCCTCAACGGCAGAACGCAGCTGTTTTGGCGAAATGACGTCGGCAGGGGATAGCTCGGGCCTCGCCCTTAGTATCCGCAAGGGGTGCCGGAAGGACTTCCCGGACCATGAGGTGTCGGCGGAGACCTCAATAACAACGGGCTCTACAAGCGTCAGCGCCACGGGTTCCTTGTCTCGGTTGAACCTATCCAGGGCCCTTCCTTTCACAATGGCCGGCCAGGGGTGCGCACCCATTGGGGGCTGCAGCCACCGTGCCAGTTCCCGGCTTTCCCTCATCTTCAGTGGTGTGGAGCGTCCGACGATTCGCAGCTCGCCGTCCAGGATCAGGCCGGCGACGACCTCGGAGGGTTGGGTAATCGGCCCGATCACTGCGCCGCAGATAATGTCCAGGGTTTCCCTGTGCTTGAGCTTCAACCAGGAACGGACACCCGGCGTGTACGGCTGGTTGGTCCCCTTAATGACCAACCCTTCGATCCCGGTATGCGGCAGCTCTTCGAGCCACTGCTCGGCAACGCTGCGGTCCGTGGTGGTGGGGGAGAGGGACAGCGGCGGTTCCCAGCCCGTGGCTAGTTCTTCCAGGAGCGCCCGGCGGTCGCTCAGAGGCAGGTTCCTTGCGTCATGCCCGGCCACGGCCAAGACGTCGAAAGCTACATAGTTGGCGGGCGCTGCCGTGACCAGCCCCGGCAGGATTTTTGGTCCTGCGCCCAGGCGCTGCTGCAGGGCGTCGAAGTTCAGCCTTCCCTGGCTCCAGATCACGGCTTCGCCGTCGATCACACATCCCGGTGGAACGGCCGAAACGATCGCGGCGCAGAGTTCAGGGAAGTACCCAGACAGTTCCTTCCCTTGCCGGGACCACAGCGTGGCCCCACGGTCATCCCTGACTGCAACACACCTGTACCCATCCCACTTGGGTTCAAACAGCAGTGCGCCTCGTGCTACGTCACCGCGAGGCATCTTGTCCACGGCGCGGGCCAGCGCAACTTTCACCGGAGGGGCAAGCCCTGCCGGCAACCCGGCGCTGATTCCCATGGCCCTACGCTACGCAGGACCTTGCTCAGCTGTCAGTGATCGCCTCCAGCACCCACTGCTCAGCGAGGGGTTCCCGGCGCAGTTCAAAGGTCCGCAGCTGCGATTCCGAGCCGCCGAGACGAACCTGAACACGCCAGTGTTCGATATCGACCACGTTCCCGACGCCTACGGGAACGCTGCGGCGGGTCTCCCACCAGGAGTCCCTGGTGAACCAGTGGACAGGTTCTTCAGTGACGGCCCAGATGCGTCCGTCGTAGCGGACGGCCAGGGGAGTGCCGGCCTTGGTAAACCGGACGTCCACCGGGGCGTTGAGAGTAGGGGCTTCCGGGGTGATTGTCATGTGCTTGGTGTCTTCCTGGGTGGTGCAGAGGCTCGGCTAGGAGGCTTTGACGAGGGGGAGTTCGTCCCAGTGGGTGGTGTATCGAGGGGAGAGCATGTCCCGTTTCATGGTCCAGTCCGGACCGCCGCGGATCCCTCCGTGGCCCAGGCCGATGGACCCGCGGCCGTACCGGCGGGTGACGTCTTCCAGCAGGGTTCCGATGTGCCGTTCCTCGTGGGGGTTCTCGAACAGTGACAGCGGTGCCTGGTTGCCGCTGGGGCGCAGGTCGGTGACCATGATCCCGGCCCTGGCGTATCGGACGCCCTCGACAATCCGGGGCAGCAGGGCGTGCCCGGCCTTGGTCAGGATCACCGGGTCAGCGGTCGGCATCGGCAACGGCACGCACACCGACGGGTACGAGGTGTCTTTGGGGTTGAAGTGCGAGGTTCCGGCGAACGCGGTCAGGACCTTGGCCTGCAGCCCATGTTTGGCCAGCCGCGCCGAGGCCTGCTGCCCGTACACGCTCATGACCTGCCGGATCCCAGCGGCGGTGGTGATGGGTTTGGCGAACGAACGGGAGAAGATCAGCTGGTCCCGACCGATCCGTTCCTCTTCCATGGGGATACAGGGGGTTCCCTGCAGTTCCAAAACGGTACGCATCATCACGACATTGAACTTGTCCCGAATCGCGACCGGATCGGCCCGCACCAGATCAGCGATGGTGAAGATGCCCATCACGTTCAGCCTCCTGGTCAGCCGCCCGGCGATGCCCCACACTTCCTCAACGGACAGCCGCCCCAGCAGTGCCTCCCGCTCCGATGCGGGGACGGACTCCCAATGGCACACCCCCGCAAAGGCCTTGTTGTTCTTCGCCCACTTATTGGCCAGCTTCGCCAGCGTCTTCGTCGGTGCGATCCCGACGCAGACCGGCACGCCGACGTTCCGCCGGACGGCCGCTTTCATCAACCGGCCCAGCGCCAAAAGCTCTGCAGGGGAACCTTTGACGCCGAGGAAGGCCTCGTCAATGCTGTAGACCTCCAGCCAGGCCGAGTACCGGCCCAGCAGCTCCATCACGCGGGAGCTAACATCGCCATACAGCTCGTAGTTGCTGGATAGCGCGACCAGCCCCCATTCCTTCGCCCGCGGGGCGAGCTTGAACCAGGGATCTCCCATGCCGATGCCCAGGGCTTTGGCCTCGGGGGACCGGGTGACAGCGCAGCCGTCATTGTTGGACAGCACGATGACAGGCTTGCCTTCCAGGGAAGGGTTGAACGCCCGCTCGGCAGAGGCGTAGAAGCAGTTCACATCTACATGGGCGATCTGCGGCATATGTCGCATCAAGGCCGGCTTAGACATGATGCAAACACCGGACAGCCGTACCCCAAATGCTCAGATCGGCCAGCGCCGGGACCTCGATGTCGGGGTACGCCGGGTTCTCCGCCTGGAGGATCACCCCTGTCGGGGTGATCCGCAGCCGCTTGATCGTCAGCTCACCGTCCAGGACCGCGATGACCACGGACCCGTCGCGCGGCTCCAGGGCCCGGTCCACGATCAGCTCGTCGCCGTCGCTGATCCCGGCCCCTTCCATCGACTCCCCGGACACCCGTACCACGTAGGTGCTGGTGACGTCCTTTATCAGGTGCGCGTTCAGATCGATCCGGCCATCAAAGTAGTCCTGCGCCGGCGACGGAAACCCCGCCGCCACCGGCACCGGAGAAACCAGCACCGACAACAACGAAACGCCCGCATCTATCACACGGGGACCGACAATCACGCTCACGACTCGCCTTTATTCGAATATTTGTTCGATAGCTTTCAGTGTAGACCGTGGCTACGACAGAGCAAGAAAGACCACCCAATTGCATCCGATGCAGGATGCAGCCCGTCATTGCCTGGGGTGGGCGAGGGCCGCTGCCCACCGCCGGGGACAATTCCGTCCGGGTTATCCACCGCTACGACTGCCGAAGGGAGCTTCCCCGTGGCTCCCGTAAATCCAGCCTTGGATAACCCGAATTGCCCCCAACCGTGGACAGGACCGGCGCCGAGTGCCGTTCACCAAAGCCGGACAGACGGCGGGAACTCCGCGGCTGGGCGGCGGGCTCGCACTGGTTTCCGCTGCGCTTCAACCAGATGATGGGCGTCCGCTGGCGCGGCCGGCTGTTGGGTCCAGGGTGTGCCGTCGCAGAGCTCCGGACCCCCTGAACCTGGTGTGTCTACGACGTTTTTTGGCTGCTGTCCTTCGGATTGTACGTGCCCGCTCCGGCCCCTCTAGCCCCTCCTTCGTCGGGGCCTGCGGCCCGGAAATTCTTCTCCGGCGCTCGTTCCTCGCTGATTTCCTCCGAAGATTTTCCGTGCCTTGCCCTGCGGGTAGACGGGACTCCACGGGCACAGCTCCGCAAGCTTCGCCAGCAGCCAAAAAACAACGGGGGGAGAGGGGAGCTGGCCGGTCACCTTTGGTCGCCCCACCCACCCAACTTCTCGGCAAGAAGGAGCAACACCATGAACGCAGTATCGAAGAAGACGGTGACCTTGGAGGACACCGGGGAGAGCATCGAGGGCGTGACCGTGCTGGGCGATTACCACCTGAACGGCGGCTACGAATGGATGGAACTCATCGAAGAACACGGCTGGGCCGTGCTCTCCAGCTGGGGCCACGAGGGCTGGGACCTGGGCCAATGGCCCTACGTCATGGTCGCCGCCACGCGGACCGCTGACAGCATCGGCAACCTGTTCGGCGTCGCCACCTATTGCGAGGGTGACGTGACCTGCACGTTCTACCGGACCAAGGCCCGGCAGTGGGACGTGATCAGCGAGCACGCCTTCACCTACTGGAAGAACGGGCAGGCACACGGCCCGGACGACCTGCCCGAAGCCGCCGCGGAGCTTCCAAGCCGGTACCGGATGCCCTTCGCGGTCCACGCCGCCTAACCACCCGAGTCCCTTGCCGGGCGGAAATCCGCCCGGCAAGGGACCGGTCCCACACAAAGGAACAGCCATGAACGAACCAAACCGCACCACGGAAAACACGGCACAGACCGTTGTTTTCCTCGAAACCCTTGCCACCCTCGTGGAAAAGTCCCCCGAGTCCTACAGCGCGGACGCCTCCAAAGACCTCGCCGCGCACATCCGCGGCATGGCAGAAGCGGTCGCCACGGACGCCCGCGTTGACCCCGCACTTCTGGACACCACCCGCCAGTACGCTGCGCTGGATTGGCACAACGAGCTCGTAGCCGTCCTCTTCGCGCCACAGCACCGGCCAAAAATGCACTAGCCACACCCCGGCAACCCAAGATCACCCACTTACTCAGGCGAGTAGGTGGGTGCTTCTCTTTGTGCCCCAGGGACCTTGCCGAAGTGCTGGCGGTCCGCCGCAGGTGGCCGGCCGGGGAGTGTGGTCGCCGGCGGCGGACCGCCGTTCCCGCCCAGGTCGCGCAAAGAGCACCTGATGCCGGGCGGCAAGCCTGTCAGACGGGCAGCCTGAGCGCATCCGGGGAGCTGGAGGGAAGTGCATGCTCGCAGGGCTCGCACTGGTTTCCGCTGCGCTTCAACCAGATGATGGGCGTCCGCTGGCGCGGCCGGCTGTTGGGTCCAGGGTGTGCCGTCGCAGAGCTCCGGACCCCCTGAACCTGGTGTGTCTACGACGTTTTTTGGCTGCTGTCCTTCGGATTGTACGTGCCCGCTCCGGCCCCTCTAGCCCCTCCTTCGTCGGGGCCTGCGGCCCGGAAATTCTTCTCCGGCGCTCGTTCCTCGCTGATTTCCTCCGAAGATTTTCCGTGCCTTGCCCTGCGGGTAGACGGGACTCCACGGGCACAGCTCCGCAAGCTTCGCCAGCAGCCAAAAAACAACGGGGGGGAGGGGAGCTGGCCGGTCACCTTTGGTCGCCCCACCCACCCAACTTCTCGGCAAGAAGGAGCAACACCATGAACGACTTCATCAAATTCACCGGCCCGGCCGACGTCCTGGCCTTCATCCCGCACACGCTCGGCTTTGCCCCGCAGGAATCCTTCGTCGCGATCACCATGCAGGGAAACAAGATCGGCGCCACGCTTCGCGTCGACGCCCCGTTCGGGCTGGAACCGGCGAACTTCGCCCAGACCACCGTCAGCTACCTGACCGCCGACGAAGCGGCCACCGGCAGCCTGCTGGTCATCTACACCGACGAGAACACGCCAGGAAAACCGCAACCCTACTCGGACCACGTAGAAGCGCTGCGCACCGAACTGGAAACCGCGGGGATGCCCCTGCAAGATGCCTGGCTGGTGACCTCCGAGCTGTGGCGAAACTATCACTGCACGGACACCAGCTGCTGCCCGAACCAGACGCTGGATGCCATCATCACCAGCAACGGCAACGCCGCCCTGATCTACCGGGGGAGCGCCGTCCACGGATTCACTGCACCGGCACCCTTCGCCGGGGATGAGACCGCCCGCGACGCCATTGCCGCGCACAAGCCTGACGGGTGGCCCGAGGACTTGGAAGCCAGCCGCGCCGCATGGGCCAAGGTGCTCGATAATCCCAAGAGCTTGACCACCCAGACCGCGCACGAGCTGGCAGGAGCTTTGCAGCACCCGACCATCCGGGACTACATGATGGGGGACATCATCACCCACGCCCCCGATCAGTTCACTTCCGTCATGCTGGGTGTCTTCCTCACCCGCCCGGACTGGGCCCGGGTGGACACCGCCCAGGAAGTCGCCTTCGAGCTGATGAAGGCAACGCCCGAAGGGCAGCGCGCCCCGATGCTGTGCCTGATCGGTTGGCTGGAATGGCTGAAAGGAAAGTCCAGCTTCGCGGCCCGGTACTTCAAACTCGCACTGGACGACGTCGCCGAATACCGGCTGGCCGAACTATTGGCTGAACTGGTCAACCGTGGCCTGCTGGCAGACTGCACACGAGACCCGAAAAAGGCCTACAACCGCCAGCTGAGCCGCTAACGGACAGGCCGGGCCCCACCCAGGGGTCCGGCCTTCCCCATCGAATCTTTCCCAGGTGCGCGGCGGCCTCCCCCGCTAGCGCTCCGCCGGCCGCGATACCGCTGCCGCGGGCGCAGCCACTTCCAGCCAACCCGCAGAAACTGCCACTACTGTGAAAGGACACAAGCAGTCCCACAGCAGGCAAGGAAACAGGCGTGGCCGACGAGATACGCATGACCGAGGACGACGCCGTCGCCCCCGACGCGAGCCCCATCGAAGACTTCCTGGAGCTGCGCCTGCTCACCGCCGGCCCACCAACCGGCCCCGTAGACTTTCCCCTGGAAGACCACCGGCTCGACGAGCCGTAACCGAATGCAGCGCTGACGCTGCACCCCAGATTTCCTTTTGCCGAGGAAAACGATGAAGGGCCGGCACTCAACGTGCCGGCCCTTCGTCATGCCCGCCGCCCTGCAGAATGAAGGCGCCACAGCGCCACGGCCGCGAGACTGTTCAGGAAGGCGATAAAGAGGTCGCCGGCAGCAGGCCGGCCAACAACAAGATCCACAGCCACCAGCACCACTGATCCGACGGCGGCCGCGGTGAACACCAAGGCGAGGACCCGGAGTGCCCGTGGTGACTTCATTGCGCTGCCGCGCCCAGCCTCACTGCCGCGGCCCGAATATGGAGCTGGATCGCTCATGCCCCCACCCTACTCAGGGACGAGTGCATGCTCGCAGGGCTCGCACTGGTTTCCGCTGCGCTTCAACCAGGTGGC